>JAJRSV010000234.1 GCA_024278655.1 Bacteroidota bacterium
AATCAACATGATTTATCAATTAGTCATTTACCTGATTTAACTTTATTTTTAATGATAGTAGATTTATATTCAATAGTTGAATATTAACTTTATTCTATCAGCGAATTGCCTTAAATTTGATTTAAACAACCCGCAAATTCTAATTAATCAGGAGATTTTTAATGGCAGAAAAAACAGGAATACTTGGATACGACTATGTTGAGTTCTACGTCGGCTCGGCTAAAATGTGGGCTTACTGGCATGCCCGTGCGATGGGGATGAATATTGTTGGTTACCTTGGACCTGAAACAGGTGTTAAAGACAGAGTATCTTATTATTTAGAGAAAAATAATTTCCGGCTTCTTATTACTGCTGCAGTTAAACCGTCTGCTTTTGAAATAACATCGTTTGTAACAAAACACGGCGACGGTGTGAAACGCTGGTCGTTGAAAGTTAAGGATGTGAAAACCACATTCGAAGCTGCTTTAAAAAACGGAGCAATACCGGAAAGAAATCCTAAACGATTTGAAGATGAAAACGGTTATGTTGAAGAAGCCGCAATTAAATTATATGATGACGCAGAAATAGTTTTTGTTAACCGCGATAATTATAAAGGAATATTCAAACCCGGCTTCGGCAAACCGATACAGAAATTTGAAATTACTGCCGAGGAAACCGGCTTACAGGCAGTCGATCATATAGTCGGTAACGTTAGAGTTAACGAAATGAATTTATGGGCGAATTACATTAACACAAGCTTAAACTTTGAAACCTTTATCGATTTCGGTCCTGGAGATATTTCCACAAAATACTCAGCACTGCTTTCGAAAGTTGTAAGATCGAAAGAAGGTGCTTCGGTAAAGAATCCTATTAATGAACCTTACGAAGGAGTTAAGAAATCTCAAATCGAAGAATTTATTCAGGAATATTTAGGTTCGGGAATTCAGCATATTGCTGTTGCTACGAATGACATCATAAAAACAATTGCAGCTATGCGGAAGAACGGTGTTGAATTTTTATCAGTGCCGGATACATACTACGATTTGCTTAAAGAGCGCGGCTTCGAAGTTACCGAAGATATCGATGAGTTGAAGAAGTACGGAATATTATGTGATACCGAAGGAAAAGGATACCTTCTTCAGTTGTTTACCAAACCGATAGGAGACAGACCAACATTCTTTTATGAAATAATTCAGCGGCGAAAAGGAGCACAAGGATTCGGACAGGGAAATTTCCAGGCATTGTTCGAATCGATTGAAAGAGACCAGGCATTGCGTGGCAATTTAGACAGAGATGAAGAATAATATTAATAACCGAAAATTAACGGAGGTAAATTGTGCCTTATTATGTAAGATTAGGTAAAGTACCGCCAAAGCGTCACATTACTTTTTATAAAGATGACGGCAAATCGCTTTACCGCGAAGAGCTTTTCGGAACGAAAGGTTTCAGCGGTATTTATTCTAATAAATATCACATCTATATGCCGACCCAGGTAAAGAAGATTGGTGAGATTGATATCGGCAAACAAACGGAATGGTCAGATGCACCGTTGCAGTATTACCACTTCTTTACCGAAAAGAAAAAGACCGATGGTGATATTATTACTGCAAGAAACGAATTCTTGAAGAATGATAATTGTGTAATCTCAACCGCGCATGTTACCGAAAAAGCGGAATTCTTTTTCCGTAACAGCTATGCACACGAATTGATTTTTGTTCATCGCGGAAAAGGTAACTTTATTTCCGATTATGGAATTCTTCCTTTTGAAGAATGGGATTATATAGTTGTTCCGAAAGGGACTACATATCAGATTGAATTCGATAATTACGATGATAACAAATTGTTAATCGTTGAGTCATCGACTCCTTATGATATTCCCAAACATTTCAGAAACGAGTACGGACAGTTAACCGAAGATGCACCTTACTACGAAAGGGATTTCAAACCGCCACAGTATATGGAACCGGTTGATAAAAAAGGCAACTTTGAGTTAATACTAAAAGTAAGAAACCGATACTTTAAATATTTACTGCCGCATCATCCATTCGATGTTGTTGGCTGGGATGGGTTCCTTTATCCTTATACATTTAACATAAAAGAATACGCACCAAAAGTCGGGCAGATTCATCTTCCGCCGCCGGTTCATCTTGTATTTACAACACAGCATTTTGTTGTATGCAACTTTGTTCCGCGTTTGTTCGATTTTCATCCGCAGGCGATTCCCGCACCTTACTATCATTCGAACGTTGACAGTGATGAGGTGCTTTATTACGTGCACGGAGATTTTATGTCGCGTAAAGGAATACAGGAAGGTTCAATCACTTTGCATCCGATGGGTATACCGCACGGACCCCAGCCGGGTAAAACCGAAGCTTCGGTCGGTGTAAAGGAAACGGACGAATATGCTGTAATGATTGATACGTTTCAGCCGCTGCAGGTGACGAAGAATGTTAAAGAGACGATGGATGAGGGGTATAGTCAGAGTTGGTTGGAGGAATGAAGGTATGGGGAATAAAAGGTATAAGGGTATAGGGTATTGGGTATAAGGGTATAGGGTATAAAGGTATAAGGTATAGAGGGAAAAGTGAATAAGGTCTTAAATTAGTATAAATCTTAAGTTATAATGAAATGTTAGATGGTGATAAATCAAATGATTTGAATCAACAAGATGCTGAGGTGAATGAACCTGTTGAATTTTATAATGATGTAAGGGACTTTACAACATTAGATGCGTGGAAAAAATGTCGTGAGGTAAAATTATTTTTTTATAATAAAATATTACCTTTGCTTCCGGAAGAAGAAAAATTCAATTTGGATTTACAAATTAGAAAAGCATCTGTTAGTACTACTTCAAATATTTCGGAAGGATACGGCAGATATCATTATCGGGAAGGTATTCAGTTTTATAGAATCTCGAGAGCATCATTGTATGAATTAAAGGATCATTTAATTAGTTGTCATGATTTAAATTATATCGATGATGAACTTAAAGATGAAGGTAAAGAATTAATTGAAGCAGCAAAAGTTAAACTAAACGGATTTATAAAGTATGTTAAATCTAAAATCAAATAATGATACTTTACATATACCTTTATACCCATATACCATATACCCTATACCCTATACCCTATACCCTATACCTTTATACCCTATCAACATAAAGCTGTATAAAGAAAACAACAAAAAATTAAAAATGTAAAATCAAAAAAAAAGAGAGCAGCAAGAAATGAAATTAGTATCATACACTACAAAGAAGAAAGACAGAATAGGATTATACGTTGACGGCAAAGTTTACGACTTACAGGAATGTGCAAAAGGATTGGGATTCGATTTACCGGCACGAATGAGAAGATTTTTACGTCTCGGTGAAGAAGCTATGCAAAAAGCAAAACAGGTAAACGATGCAATTGTGGAAGGGAAAATAACTTCGAGTGTTGAAGATGAAAACTTACGGCTGCTTGCACCTGTTCCAAAACCAACATCGTGCAGGGATGCTTATGCATTCAGGCAGCATGTAGCAACAGCGAGAAGAAACCGCGGCGTTCCGATGATTCCGGAGTTCGATCAGTTTCCCGTTTTCTATTTTACCAATCACAACGCAATCGTTGGACCGGGCGATGTTAAATTGGAAAAGGATCATTTTCTTAAATTAGACTTCGAACTCGAAGCGGCAATTGTAATCGGCAAAAAGGGAAGAAACATTCCTGTTGAAGAAGCCGATTCATACATTGCCGGATATATGATAATGAATGACCTTTCGGCACGTGTGCTGCAGATGGAAGAGATGAAGTTGAATTTGGGTCCCGCAAAGGGAAAAGATTTTGCTACTGCTGTTGGTCCTTGGCTTGTAACGGTAGATGAGTTGGAACAATATAGAATCGAAACTCCCGAAGGCATCAAATACGATTTGAGAATGACAGCGAAGCACAACGGCAAGCAGATATCGGATGGGAATATGAAAGATATGAACTGGACATTTGCACAGATAATCGAACGGGCTTCGTATGGAGTTGATCTTTATCCCGGAGATATAATCGGTTCGGGAACTGTGGGAACCGGCTGTTACCTTGAGCTTAACGGAACGTGGGCTTTGCAGGCAAAAGAAAAAGGTGAGGAGTTTACACCAATCTGGCTTCAGGAAGGCGATACGATTGAACTGGAAATTACTGCCTTAGGCACTTTAACAAACAGAATGCTAAAACGGAAAACAGACCGCTCGATTCTTGAAAAGAAAAAGAACGTTAAGTAATGCTTCAC
>JAJRSV010000017.1 GCA_024278655.1 Bacteroidota bacterium
AAATCTAAACAGCTAAAGCTATTTTAGGGGGGATGGAAATCAGAAAATTAAAAAATCTGTCCAATACATTTAATTATTAAATCTTTTTCTATGTTTTATTTTTATTTTGGACAGCAGTGATTAAAAAGTTCACAATGTTCAATAGATTAGGAGAGACTTGTTTAAGAAAATTATATTCATACTCCGTTAAAGTTAAAAAATAAAATTATTAACGGTGGATAATATGCAGGAAAATACACTCATAACAGTTGTCAGGTTAAAATCTAAACCGGATAAATAAGCAGAAGTTAAAGAACCTCTGCAATGATTATTGATTTCGGTAAGAAATTAACCAGAATGCCTTTCTTACGAATTACTGATGAACAAGGAAAACCATACGGAATTTACATTCGTATAACAGAGAATTCAAAAACATGATTTCACTTACACAAAGAGTTAAGTGCTAATCAATGTGTGATATAAATAACTATATTCAATAAAATCAATCATAGGAGGTCATTATGCAAAGACTGATGAAATTTTTTTTGAATAAAAACAACTACTTGTTGAAATTATTTTTTGTTGTTTTGCTTATTTCCACTTTTTGCGATTTCTCACTCAGGGCACAGACACTTCCAATTACCACTTCATCCGAACAGGCGCGGGAGGATTTTATCAAAGCACGTGACTTTGCCTTTCACTGGGAGGCAGATCAGGCAAAACAGCTTTTAATAAAAGCTGTCGCTGAAGATCCCTCTTTTGTCCTTGCATATTTACATCTCATGGGACTTTCACAATTCAGAGTCCAGCGCAAGCATTATTACCGGCTCGCTGAACTCCACAGGTATGAAATTTCAAAAAGTGAGCAGCAAATGATCGATGCTTTCAGAGCTGCCTTTTTAGATGCAGAATACAAACGTGCATTACAAATTTTTAGAGAGTTATCCGATAAATATCCGGATGATCCCTATCTTGAAGGATATATCGGAATACGTTATTGTTGGTACCTGCATAACTGCGAGGAAGCCGCCAAACATTTTAACGAAGCTATCAGGCGTGATTCTAATTTTATTCAAGGATATCACCTTCTCGGAAATGCTGCTTTAGAGGGAAAAAAATACGACGTCGCCGAAAAATATCTTAACAAATATCGTAACCTCGCTCCGGACCATTGGAATGCCTATGCATCACTGGGTGATCTTTACGTACGGACCGGCAGGTATGATGAGGCAGCTAAGCAGTTCAACTTGGCATTAAAACATGACGGAACCGGATTTGCGAGATTCAGCGCCGGTTATTCATATATGCTAAATGGAAAAAATGAAGAAGCAGAAAAGTTCTTTAAGCAGAATATACGGATTCAGCCTACTGATCCGGGCGCGTACAATTTCCTTGGAACGTTTTACCTTTATACAAAACAGTACAAAAAAGCCGCTCAACAATTTAAACGAGCTCTTGTAATCGATCCGGATTTTTCAGATAGCCGGGATAATCTTGTTCGTTCTTTAATCGGTCAAGCTAACCAACTTTTCGAACAAGCTTTCCGGCAACAAGATGCTGGTACTATAGCTTCATTGTTTACAAATGACGGCAAGCTTTTACCTGCCGGAAAAAATCCAATCGCTGGTTCAGATGCAATCAGTAAATTCTGGAAGGACAGATTTGATGCCGGATTAACCGGAGCTAAACTTAAAACGCTGGAAGTATACGTCGGCTCAGACCGCGAAACAGCAACTGAAGTTGGACAATACACATTCTCTGCCGGAAATGAAACAGCTGATGAAGGTAAATATGTTGTTATCTGGAAGCGAACTCCGGAAGGTTGGAAACTTCATCGTGATATCTGGACTACAAACCACACAGTAGAGCAATAAATTGAAAATGTAAAGTAGAGAAGCAAATAGAGATGATGAAGGAGAGCGGGAATTGTTCTCATAACTTTGTTGAGCTTTACAAGAATGGGACGTACGTTATACGCTTCTAACTAAAATGGTTAAAGTAGTGCTCTTTGTGTGGATTGAAGCTAAGTCCGGGTAGGCGAAAGAAGTAGAACAGTTTCTGCTCAGGGGAGTTCCACTCGTCCGGGAAGAGTGAGATATAATAATTATTAGTTAGAATTATTTAAAAAAGAAAAGGACTCCAATGATTTAATATTTTTGTAATAACTAAAAAATAAAGGAGTCTTTCTAAAGCAAAATAGTTAAGTAAGATAAACAGAGGCGCAGCCGGATTTAAATTCATAAATGAAAGCACGATGTATTGCAACTGAATTATTTGAGATTGAAAACATAATGTAAATAGTCAACAATCACAAAATGCCACGTTAAGTTAGATTAGCATTACAAAAAGATAATAAGCTGAAGCGCCCGTAACGTTTCAAACAAATTTTACTCTACCATCGAAATCATCACAGATAACTCTTCAACGAGTTTTTCATCGCTGCCGGCAAAGCCAACACTTCTGAAACGGATATTACCTTCTTTATCAATTATAAACTTAGTCGGTATTCCACCGACCTTGTATTTTTCAATAACTTCGTTCGTTTCATCCAAAAGCACGTGAAAAGGATAATTATTCTTCTTAATAAAATCGGCGGCGTTTTTCTTTTTATCTTTTACCCTTTCCCACGTATTGATAAAAAGAAATTTTACATCCGGGCGGTTGCTGAATTTTTCAACCGCTTTTTTCATTCCGGGGAAGGATGATAAACAAGGACCGCACCATGTAGCCCAAAAATCTACGATAACTATTTTGCCTTTGTAATCGTGAAGCGATACATCATTCCCGTCAAGGTCCTTCAGCGTAAAATCGGGGGCGGGTAAAAGTATCATTTCGTTTCTAAGTTTCTCTGTAAGTTTCTCTTTAGCGGCGTTTTCAAACTGTGCGGCAAAATCATCGTATCCCTTATCGGTTCCTTTTTCTTTAATGTAAGCTTCTTTTAAAATCGATTTCATTTGCGAAGTACCGTAACCGGCTTTAATAAATTCGGGAATCTTTTTCATCGCAACATCGTATTTGCCGGTTTCAATTAATGCTTTCGCATATAATTCGTTTATTTTATCTTCCTTTTGCTTGGTGTATTTAACCGCTTCGGTTAGTGCTGCAAGTGCTTCGTCAATTTTATTCATCCCGTAAAGAATTTTACCCTTGGCAAAATAATTTAAGCCCAAATAATATTCTATTTCTTCCTGCCACTCACTGGCAGCATAGTAATCCGGCTTTTTTCGTACAGGATGTTGAAGCTCACCCTTACCGCTTTCAATTCCGAGTTCGGCAATTTGCAGTGCTAAATTCATATCGGCATTTTCATCAATCATTCTTTTTGCAACAGAATAGAAACGGTACAAGCTTACTTCGTCCTTGTTCTCTTTAAGGAATTCCAGCGCCTTTTTGTATTCTTTTTTATCTCTTAAATTATTTGCAATTACGTCGTAGATATATTCAACCGATTCACTATTCGGGAATTCCCTTTCGAACCTTTTAGCAAACTCAATTTTATCATCGATATTTTTTAATGATTTAAACTTCTCTATTTGTTCTTCTTCGGCAAATTTGCTTTTGGAATATTTTTCCAGCAGAATTTTCCTGTATTTTTCGGCTTTTTCATCTTCACCTATTTTTTTATACCAGGTAGCCAGTACGGTTAACTCATCCATTCCGGGACTTTTAAGTTTTTCCAATTCAGCTAATTCTTTTCTTATAATTTCATCTCTTTGATCCGGTTTAACTGCCTGAAGAAGATTGAAATAATAATTAAGGAAACGCGGTTTAATCTGCGGATGTGCTTTAAAATCTTCTTCGAAATAGGCAACGGCTTTTTCCTTATCCTTATCGAAACCAACATACCAAGCACCCCAGCGGCTTAGCGCAACAGCGAAACCGGCTAAAGCTCCCGGAAGTCTTTTCCCGGTTCCGTCCTGCATAAATATTACATAGCCCTCGTTCCCGTTATGGTCAACTTCGTCATCCGCTTTAAACTTAATAACCACCCCCATCGTCCTTTCATCCGTAAGAAAACTTCCGGTTAAAATGTTACCCTGCTTTTTTAAGAATACATCACGCGTATCATTAATATCATCGCCGTAAAGGTAAACGATGGCATGAATATTATCTTTGCCTGCAAGTAACGTGCTGTCGGGATTATAACTGAAAAATATTTCGTCCCCCGGTTGGGGCTCTGCAGGTGAATAATCGAATTTGCCTTCCAAAGGTTTTTCGGTTGAACAAGATATTAATAGCAATGTGGCAGCTATTGAAAAAACATAGATTAATGTTCTGAATTTCATTATATCTCCTGATGATTACGAAAGGATAAATAATACAATTTTTAATTTATTGCCAAGTATTATAATATTCCAACCAGTAAGTAATCGCAAAATCATATCCGATTACCGGTTCTAAAAATAATAATTAATTCAATGGGAAATTTCAATTATTAACAATTTTATTCCACACCTTTTTTCTATATCTTAACAAAAAGAATTTTTTAATGAACAAATTTAAAATGAATGATTGAATCTCGTAGTGGTCGTCAATTAAACCCTCAGGCATACTCATACGAAAAAGAACGAATTAAACATTACATAGCTTACCTGCTATTATTTGCCGGAACAGTATTGTTCCTTCTGTCGGCAATGGGAGCGTTTAACGGTATATCGCAGGCAATACAGGATAAGTTAGTAGATTCGCTCGGATATACGAACAGGTGGAGCAAAACATTCGGTCCGTCGTGGTTTGTGCATATCGTTAACGGAATGTCGGCACTTGGCGGCAAAGTAATTATTTTTCTCGGCATAGTTATAACAGCCGGATATTACAAGGTAAGAAAAGATAACAAACGACTTTGGAAATTTCTGTTTGTTGTGCTGGGCGGTATAGCATCGATGCTTACGCTAAAATTTATCAGCGCCGATGAAATACCATACGAACCGGTCGATCTTTTAATAAACAATATCTCATCGTATCCGAGCGGGCATGCAATGATGGGAATGATTTTCTATTTAACCATCGCGGTTTTTTTAACAAGAAAACAGAGACGGTCTGCCGTAAGAAAATACACATTAACGGTTTCGTACATTATCGTTTTCTTAATTGGTATTTCAAGGATTTTCGATGCGTCGCACAGTTTTACCGAAGTAGTTGCCGGTTGGTCTGCCGGAATGATTTGGCTGTGCCTCTGCTGGCTTGCGGAAAGATTCATCAAAAAACATTCTAAGTGGGAAATTTAGCAGTGAAATAAATTTTACTTTTACAGTCGTTCATAACGAGGAATTACATCAATAAGTAAAGTGCTTTATCGGCTCACCTTTCTCACCTATTTCAGTCATTGCCTCTATTCCTATTTCAAGATGCAGGTCCGAAAAATTCTTTGTAACCTCTTTATCCGATTCTTCGGTTTTAATTCCTTCGGGAACCATCGGTCTGTCTGAAACAAGCAGCAAAGCACCGCGGGGAATTGCGTTAACCAGTCCGACAATAAACAGTGTTGCGGTTTCCATATCAATTGCGATTGTTGCAAGCTTACGCAAGTAGCTTTTAAACTCTTCGTCCCATTCCCATACTCTCCGGTTTGTTGTGTAAACAACTCCGGTTCGGTATTCCATATTTCTTGCAACAATCTTATCCGAAACAAACTTATGCAGCTTAAACGAAGGGAGCGCAGGAACTTCGGGCGGCTTATAATCGTTGCTTGTTCCCTCGCCGCGTATTGCCGCCGTTGGCAGAATGAAATGCCCGATCTCAGTCGATCTTTTTAACCCGCCGCACTTACCGAGGAACAAAACTCCCTTGGGACTTCTTGCCGAAAGTAAATCCATTATTGTTGCAGCGTTTGCCGAACCCATACCGTAGTTGATGATTGTCAATCCTTCGTTGTTTGTTGCGGTCTGCATCGGTCTGCCAAGCCCCTTGATTTCGCAGTTAAATTTTTCGGCAAACTTCTGGACATAGTCGTGAAAATTTGTAAGCAGCATATAATCGCCGAAATCGTCAATTTGTGTTCCGGTATAACGTGGCAGCCAGTTTTTTGCTATATCGAGTTTTGTTATCATTTTAATTTCCGTTAAATATTGATTTAAAATTTAATGAATGAGCGAAGCAAATAAAAATCTTAATTCAATTGAATTGATTATATTTTGAACTAATCCCGGCAGGATTGAATTTGACGGCAACGACAATTGATACGGCAATTACGTCATCGGCAAATAAATTTATTCTCATCAGGCATACTATTAAAATACCTGCTGATGGTATAAATATTGCCCTTCACTATCTTAAAACCGTACTTTAATTTGTAATGCAATTAATAATTTCTTTTTAATGAAAGAGAGGTTCAAACTGGAAAAGCTGTTTTACAAACATCAGGTTTCATTAACAATTATATTTCTGCTTGTATTAACGAGCACCGTTTTTTCTCAAACACACATACGCTTTGCCGTTATCGGCGATTTCGGTAAGGCAGGCAGTAATGAATTGGCAGTTTCGGAGCTTGTTAAAAGCTGGAACCCCGATTTGATTCTCACCGTCGGCGATAACAAT
Source organism: Bacteroidota bacterium (assembly GCA_024278655.1). Taxonomy (GTDB): domain Bacteria; phylum Bacteroidota; class Ignavibacteria; order Ignavibacteriales; family Ignavibacteriaceae; genus BMS3ABIN03. The sequence goes on from JAJRSV010000017.1 coordinate 6,517, forward strand.
TACGAAAACGGTTCCGCTTCTACAATCGATGAAAACATAGGACAGTACTATCACGAATTTATTTATCCTTACACGGGCAGTTACGGACAGGGTGCCGATACAAACAAATTCTTTCCTGTGCCCGGCAACCACGATTGGCGCGCAACGAACTTAACACCTTACAGAAATTATTTTGAATTGCCTAACAACGAACGCTATTACGATTTTACGGCAGGTAATGTTCAGTTCTTTATGCTCGATTCCGACGGCAAAGAGCCGGATGGAAATACCAGTAATTCCGTACA
>JAJRSV010000235.1 GCA_024278655.1 Bacteroidota bacterium
AGCTCACCATGAACTCGCGCATCACGGCTTAATCAAAAACGAAGAAAGAGAGCCGCGTAAATGGAAAATCAAGTGGCGGGCAAACAAAAATACCGCGAAATTTAAAATCGATAAAAAAGTTATTCGGTATAAAAGGGCGGTGGGGTGACATTATTTAAGTGACATCCGGTAGTAAATCTAATTTAAGCGGCGGCTCCGACCGACTTGCCGAACTTAACCGCCGGATCGGGACGGAACCGAGGGATGAATGGGCGAACCCGGCGGGACGGCCAGGCGGAGCGACGGTCGCACTTGCGCCGGGGGAAACTGCCGAACGTCAGATCAGATCCTGAGAATCTACAAACATTAATTCATCTCAAATTGCAATTTTCACCTATCCTGATATAATGCAGGATGATGTATTTATTAATAGATAAACATGTTTAATAAACAAATCTTATCTAAGGTTTTTCTTGGCTGCGCACTTATATTAATGCCTATTCTTGCAACCGGTTGCGCTGAAGAAGGTCCGGCTTTTATGGATGAAGCCGTTCAGGAAAAAAGAGTTGGAATTTTAAAATCACTTGGAGGAATTTCAGTTGGGGATGGAACTCATCTATTAGAAATGAATGATGGATCTACAATCAGACTTCGGAGCGTAAACATAGATCTGGAAAATAATAAATATTTAAATAAAAATGTTGAAGTTAGAGGTCCTATTACAGATACTGCTGACGGTAAAAAACTTATGGAAGTAGTGAGTATTGATTTAATCGATGGTGAAGATGAAAAAAACGATCAAATTCAAGGAAATGAAACGGAATATAAGAATGCCGATTTAGGATTTAAAATTTCTTATTTAGATAACTGGAAAGTTGAAGAATCTGAAAACAAAGTTGTATTTACAGCCCCGCCCCCAGCTCCGGCATCCACACCTGAAGAACTTGAAAGGGATACTGTTACAATCACTATCCTTCAAAATCCCGATAACGAATCACTAAACAAATATTTGAAACTTCCAAACGATAATGAAGAATTAGCAAAACTTGGCTATTACAAAACATCTGTCGGCGTAGATTATCTTGATGCATTAAAAAAAGAAAGTGAAGACCTAAAATCGATTGATGTCTATATCCAAAGATTTATTCCAAATGCAGACGGGATTATTTATTATATTTCTTTTAAAGGAAACGATCATCAAAATACTTTCTACACAATGCTTGCCAGTTATCAACCAATCGGTCTTACAGTTACAGAGGATAAACCTGTAGAAAATACAAATGATACCGAAGAACCGGATTTAGCAAATAATCCAAAAGATGACGTACCTGTTGTTAATAATGCAGTTGAAACACCTGCCGAAGTTGACGAACCGGAGGTCGTTACATCTGATAACGACCCTAAAAACAGCCAAAGCTCCACATATGGCTTAGTGGCTCAATATATCGGTGAAACAATTAACAATATCGCTCCGGAAGCTTCCGATTCGGGAAGCTGGACGGCATACTCATTCGAATTTGTTGATCCAAATTATGTTTACACAGTTTATGGAGACGGGTCCGTAAATAGAAGAGTTTTAATAACTTACGATCAAACCGGATCACAATTTGAAACTAACATGGTTGCTTATTTCAAGCCTGGAGAAACAACTTCCTGGACACGGGTTAGTGGAGAAAATCCGGTTGAAAGTAGTGAAAAAACAATAATAACTCTTGGAGACAACGGTGCGCAAGAACAAGCGGTTGTAAAAGAAGGATACAGTTATTTCGAAAGCTTACCTTACGACTTTAAGGCTCAATATCCATCAAATTGGTATTATAGCGGGAATTCCGGTGGGCCTGATGTAAGTCACCATTACGGATTTAGCAATGAACCTGTAGAAGATGGAAACGAACTTGTTAGCATTGATATCGTTTCCGGGAGTTTACCTACTGGAGGATCCCCTATTTCTGTCGGATCACATAATGCAATAAAAGTTAATGAAAATGGAAATATTGCAATTTACATTCAACGAGATGACGGGATGCTTTATAAAGTACATGGAAAATCCGACTACGAATCTTATATTATAGATATTGCCGCCAGTATACAGGCAAACTAGCTCACTAATTATTCTTGACAACACACCTTTAGCACTCTAAAATAGAGAGTGCTAGATTTACCTGAAATGCACAATAAATTTATACAACATATTTTTTATAATGAGTAAAGCTAAAAAACAAAGAATATCTGCATAAACAAGCAATTTCATGATAATATTATAAGATCAAATTTAAAAAATATAAAAACGATAGATATGGATAATACAAATCAGTTTGAAAAATTCACAAAAGAAGCCAAGCAAGCACTTATTGTCGCTCAAGATAAAGCAAAAGAATCTAAACTTGACTACGTAGGAACAGAGCACATCTTAATTGGAATTTTAAGCCAAAAAAATTCATTAGGTGCTCATATATTGTTTAATTTCGGCGTTTCAGAAGAAAATGTTTATCTTGTTTTAAAAACAGTTGGGCGTCTTTCCATGCCCAAACAAACAAACAGACAGCAAAGCGGCGATTCGGGATTAAGTGGATTTGCAAAAAAAGTTATTGAGGATGCGGTAAGAAGTGGAGAACAATATAATCATTCTTATATTGGAACCGAGCACCTGCTTTTTGCTCTTGTTTCGCAAGATAACACCGCGGCAACGGTAATTCTTGAAAATATGAAAGTAAATCCTTCAGATGTAAAAGACCAAATTATTCAAACATTTGAAAAAGGAAAAGAAATTCAAAACAAACAGGTACAACAAGTAATGAATCCAATCGAATTTTTTCTAAATGGTTTACAAGGAGTATTGGTTGGCAACATTGAAAAAGAACAATTTAAAGAAGGATTCAAACAAAAGAAAAAAGATGGTAAAAAGACTAAAACGCCGGCACTGGATTACTTTACTACCGATCTGGTTCAGGAAGCCAAGGAAAATAAACTTGAAACAGTTATCGGAAGAGAAAAAGAAATCGAGCGCGTGATAAGTATTTTATGTAGGAAATCAAAAAATAATCCGGTTATAATTGGTGAACCCGGTGTTGGCAAAACAGCTATTGCGGAAGGTCTTGCATGGGCTATTGCAAAAGAAAAAGTCCCTTCTTCACTTATGAATAAGAAAATTTTATCACTTTCGATGACCGCTGTTATCGCTGGAACAAAATATCGAGGTGAATTCGAAGAAAGAGTAAAACAAATCCTGGACGAACTTAAATCTGTTCAAAATGCGATCTTATTTATTGATGAGATTCATACGGTCGTAGGCGCCGGATCCGCCGAGGGAAGTCTGGATGCGGCAAATATTTTAAAACCTGCATTATCACGTGGTGCGATCCAGGTAATCGGTGCTACAACGATTTCCGAATACAGAAAACAAATCGAAAGCGATGCGGCTTTAGAGAGACGTTTTCAACAAGTAATTGTTGATGAGCCCACGGAAGAAGAAGCTCGAGAAATGCTCGAAGGTTTGAAAGAATCGTATGAAGATCATCATAATCTTAGAATTACGCAAGAAGCTATCGATACCGCTATTTCAATGTCAAAAAGATACATAAACGATAGATTTTTACCGGATAAGGCGATCGATCTTATTGATGAAGCCGCCTCTTTAAAAAGAGTTAATTTAAAAGAAGATACGAGCGTAGCCCAAAAACTTCAAAAAGAGCTAAATAAAGTTATTAAACAGAAAGAAGAGGCTGTTTCAAGACAAGATTATGAAAACGCCGCCGAACTTAGAAATCGTGAAATAGAATTGATAACCAGGATTGAAAACACTAAAACAGTTCAAATTCCACGTCAAAAACGAAAAAAAGTTACTGAAGATGATATCGCAAAAGTTGTTTCAAATATGACCGGCATCCCTGTAACAAAATTAGTGAAATCTGACATGAATCGGCTTATTAATTTGGAAGATCGGCTTAAAAAGCATGTTATCGGCCAAAATGAAGCCGTAGAAACGGTTAGCAAAGCTATTCGCCGTTCAAGAGCCGGAATCGCCGATTTCAACAGACCAATCGGATCATTTATTTTCATGGGGCCAACCGGTGTAGGTAAAACAGAACTTGTTCGGGTACTCGCAAAAGAAGTTTATAACGATAAAGACGCTCTTATTAAAATAGACATGAGTGAATTTATGGAAAGACATAGCACTGCAAGACTTGTTGGTGCCACTGCGGGTTATGTTGGTTACGAAGAAGGAGGACAATTAACCGAAGCCGTTAGAAGAAAACCTTATAGTATTATTCTGTTTGATGAAATTGAGAAAGCGC
>JAJRSV010000236.1 GCA_024278655.1 Bacteroidota bacterium
GGAAGCTTCAAATAATCGATAGGGCTTGCAGGCGAAGCAAAGTGAAGTATGTAATCCACTCTGCCGGGAATAAAAATATAGTTGGTAACATCGTGCTTTATAAATGAGAAGTTTTCGTTGCCCGCAAGATGGCTGATGTTATTAATCGTTCCGGTTAAAAGATTATCGACACAGATAACTTTAAAATTCTCTTTTAATAATCTATCGCAAATATGTGAACCCAAAAATCCGGCACCGCCGGTTACTACTGCTGTTGGTGAATACAATTCGTTACCTTTAATTTGATTTCTTAATTCGATGTTTTTCTTTTCTTTTACAACAACAAAAAGTGAAAGCAACAGGAATATAAAAATGCCGCTCATCACAGTTGAAAAAATAACGCGCGGCGATGATGCACGCGTCGGCGGAATCGCTTCATCCAGAATTTCTACCGTTGGTATATCCCTGTTCTCCTGTATCTTCTCTTTATAATACTGCTGCTGAAGAAGCAGGTAAACTTCATTTTGAATTTTTACGTTTCGCAGCAAATCGGCAAGTTCTTTTCCTAACTCGGGCACATCGGCAAATGCAAGCAGATAATCTTTACTTCCCATCTGCATTTTTTCATATTGTTCTTTCAGTTCCTGCAATTTCTTTTTCAACGAGAGAATCAACTGGTTATCTTCGCGCAGATTTTTTTCGAGGTAACCGATTTCAATTTCAGTTTCGATTATTTGAGATTTTAGTTTTGCCGCCGCATCAATCGATGCCGAAATCTGTTCGGGAAGAGAAATGGTTTTGTTCTCTTTCTGAAATTCCATCAGCGCAAACTCAGCCGAATCGAGAGCGGCTCTGGTTTTAACAAGCTGCGATTCTATATAAACGCGTGCACGTTTTGCTTTCGAAGTAAGCTTTGCTTTGTTGATAGAGTCGAGCGCTTCCACATAAGTGTTGGAAACCAACGCCGAAAATCTGCGGAGCGAATCTTTATCATCTAACAACCAGGGAAGAAGTGTCGACGATACATCGACGTTCAGCTTTATTATGCCTTCTTTGGTTAAGTTCAGGTTAAGACTGCCGGATAATTTTTTAGCTGCCTCAACATCGGTTTCCGCACCGAAATAATCTGTAAGATTAAGTTTGCGAACAACATAAAGCGCAGCCGTCCGGCTCTTTAATATCTGCATAAACAACTGTGAGTTGCCCGATTGAAATCCCATTCCCATTAATCCGCTGAAATAATCGGCACCGCCGAGCAGTGCTGTTAACGGTCCGGTATTATCTTTTTGCTCCGGCGGAAGAAGAACAACTTCGGCATTGTACGTTCGCGGATAGACGAACAGCAGCAAAACAAAAATAATTATCGAAGATATTACCGTAATCTTCAATATCAATTTTATGTTCGAAAGTATTGTATGTATTAAATCGTGAAAACTCAATTTTACCTCGTAGCAATAATTATTGCGGCGGTTGCGGCAACAACAGCTGCAACCTGACCGAGTACACGTAAAGTAGTATTAAATATTTCCCAGAAGTCCGCTGAGGGCGGTTCTTCCGGAACCCAGATAGCATCACCCGGTTGAAGGTTTGTTACCTCGTCGGCATCAATCCATTCACCCGTTTTGGCTTTTACAACTCTTACTTCATCCTTTAAAGCATGCCAGCCGAAACCTCCGGCTAATTCTATATAATCATCCACACTTAATTCCGGTTTGTAAATTACATTACCCGGATTTACAACCTGCCCGAGCATTGTTATATAATTTTTCTTTTCGGGAATGCTTATAACATCGCCTTTATGCAGGAGTATATCTTCCGAATTATCGTGCTGAACAAACAGCTTAACAAAATCCACTACTACCCTTCCGCTCCGTTCACGTGATCTTGCCTTAAAGTAATTATATTCATCATCAGTCATATCCTTCGGTTCCATAAGCTTCAAACGCTCGTATTCAGGGTCTTCATCTTGAACTTCCAGATTTCTTGTTAACGTAGCTTCTGTAAGTGAAGCTTCATCCAAAAATCCTCCGGCGCGTTCGATTATTTCTTTCAGCGTTGTTTTACCTTTTGTAATCTTATAATAACCGGGATACTTTACAAATCCGTCTATCTTAACAAAGTATTCTACAAGGTATTCCGGAATCTGTCTTACTATCACATGATCCATATTCTTTAGGAAGATATTATTCGACACGATATAATCATAAGGGTAATATTTACTCTTCTGCGTTTTGCCGTCTTCAAGAAAACTTACTACTTCAATCGTATCTTTTTTTGCTCTCGTTAAAAATCCGCCGGCAAGTTCAATCAAATCGTTAACAGTTTCGCCTTCAACATATTCGTAAATTGCAGGATACTTAACCATCCCGCTTATCTGAACCGTTTTATCGACAACATCAACCATTACAACGTCGCCTTCTCTTAAAAGAGGATTCTGCTTGTAATCGCCGAAGCGTAAAAACTTAAGCAAGTCGTAAGTTGCCGGTTCGCCTTTTCTCGTAATGATTTTAATGTTTCTGATGTTCGACGTTTCGGTAAGCCCGTTCGAAGTCGAAATCAAATCGGCGAGCCGCGAGTTTGCGGGAAGTGTATAACTGCTCGGTCTTGTAACATCGCCGGTTAACGTAACCCGGATATTTCTGAAATTAACAAGCGAGATAAATACATTTACGTTTTTATAATATTTGTCTATTGCTTTGTTTATTCTCTCTTTAGCCGCCGAAAGCGTAACATCATTTAAATCAACACCGCCGACCTGTGGAATATAAAGCCATCCTTCCTGATTAATCATCAGGTTGTAAACAAGCTCTTTAACACCGCTGATTGAAATGAAAATATTATCGCCGGGCCCAACGTAATATTCATCTGGATCGATGCTGCCTTCGGTTGCAGTGAGCGGAGTGAATTCTTTGCCGGTTTCTGCCGTTCCGAGCGAATCGAGATTCAAGCTGAATGTTCTCTCGGGATAAGCGGGTAAACCCTGCGCAAACGGCAATCCTGAGACGATAAACAAGATCAGAATCCGAAATATGTTTCTTTTAGTTTTATTCAATTCTTAATCAAAATTTTTGTTTCAAAAGAAAAGCTGATAAGGTTGTTATTTTTAATTCGTTAAAATTAAAAAATATTACCCCTACATCAAATTTTAAGTGTTAACTTTCTTAACGAAAAGACGGTTACAATTATACTCAATAAAGGACCGATAACCGCCAGACTAATCAGATAATACAATTTATACTTTCCGATAAACTGATTGAACACCTGATAAGCGGACGCCTGCTGTGCAACAAAATAGTAAATTATCAACCCGAACAAACTTGCTAATATTCCTGTTAACAAACCGTTAAGTACAATGGGCATTTTAATTGTTGATAGTTTAGCACCCACGAGTTTCATTGTTTCCAGCTCGCGCATACGTGCGTTAGTTATCAAACGGATTGTGCTGTAAACAAGATAAAGAGCAATTAAAATAAGCACGCCGGTTACCGCAAACAGATACTTTTTACCGGCATCGAGATATCCGAGAAGACGGTAAATAAATTTATTACGGAAAACAACCTCATCAACCCACTGGTACGAAGCGAGTTTGTTAACTACCTGCTGAAGCGAATCCCTTTTAACAACATCGGTATTAAGCTTAACAACAAACGATGCGGGAAGCGGATTGTAATCCAATATTTCCCTGAAGTCTTCGCCGGTTTCGCGGATGAATGATTCCGCCGCTTTTTCCTTGCTTACAAAATCGACCGAGAGTATATAATCTTTATCGGAAAGTTCCTTCTCATATTTTTTAATCTCGTCTTTATTAACAGGGTCTTTAATAAATATGTGAAGCGAAATGTTGTTCTTTAATTTCTTCTGGAAAACATCAGAGAGTTGAAGCGCGATAAGCGAAGCTTCGATTAAAATTACCGCAAGCGTTAAAGATATAAGCGTAAGAACAAACGAAGATTTTGCCCTGCCGATAGATTTAAACGCTTCTTTGAACCAGAAAATAATCATCTGCTACTGTTCACAAATTAATTTAAAAATTCGATTCATCAATCCACCTTGTAATCTGCCACTTGTTCGATTCAACATCCTTCCGCAAAGAAAGATTCACCCGTCCGTCTATCCTTACAACATCGGTGGGATTGAATGTTATATTCAGATTGAAACTCCTGATAACATTTGCGGTTAACGAATCTTCGGTACTCAATACAATGTTGTTCCATATTAAATCGAGACGCTGAGAGTTTTGGAACAGTCCGTAAGTGGTTCTTATTTCGGTATCCCTGCTCCACGAAACATCGAAGCCATTATCGTAATCGCGGTAAGTAAAAATAAAATCGGGCGCAATTAGTCTGCCGTAAACAAGCGTATCCTTAAAAGTATAAGCGTACTGAAAATTCTGGAACACACCTTCGATTGTGGAAAGGTCAGAAAGCGGAGGTTTATTCTCATCGTAGTTTTCATCGAACTTGGGTGCAAAAGGATTTTTACATCCGACGGTAATAAACAACAAAACGGCAAGCAATATTTTAATATGATTTTTAATACGCACTGCCTTTTAAATCGCTCCAGCTTGGTTTGTCTTCAATTGCGTTGTCTTTCCAAAAATAAATAACCCAAACCGAACGTGAATCCCTCACCATCGAAAATTCAAGACTGCCTTCATAAATTTGCGGGTCTGAATTTAACTGCGGAACATTTAAAAAATATTGTGCGGTGTACCTTAAACTATCGCCCAAAAAAGTAAACGATTGATTGGACAACGAAAGCGTAATGGGCATCTCATCGGGCACGGTTGATTTTACATTGTTGAAATACTGGAACTCAGCATCTTTATTCCATCCCTGCCAAATATTCTGAAAACGGGAAAGTGCTGTGCTTGACGGTACAAACCGAAAAATTTTTTCGGTAAATGACTGATCGACAAAAGTATTTAAGTAATTATTTACATCTTTATCGGCAAATGAGTTAATAAGATTTTGGATAAGTATTTCCGGTTCGCTTGCTGTTATGTAATTAGTCCGGGATTGGTCGGGTGTTTCCGGTTCGCGGGTTTCGAATATATCGCAGCCCGTAACCAAAAACAGAAGCGGTATGATAAAAAGCGTTTTCATTTATTTGCAATAATAATAATTCTCGGCGAAGTTTCAAGTTCAAATGAATTCCCATCAAAATCACCGAATATTTTTTGTATCCCAAATCCTGCTTTCTTCAGTGCGTTTACAAGTTCATCGTAGCTGAACATCCTTACCGACTCGTAAAACTTATTAACTTTTCCGTTGCTGTCGATCGTTATTTCTTTAATAACTCTTTCGCCTGAGATGAACCTGTTCTGAACGATTATAGTATTGTCGAACTCATCTATTGTTTGAGGTACAAGATGCGATTCAACATACTCTTTGTTAAAATAATCGAGAACAAAATGTCCGCCGTCGTTAAGAAGTTTATACGCTTTTTCAAGTATGTAATAATTTTCTTCGTCACGTTCAAAATATCCGATGCTTGTAAAAAGGTTAAGCACCAAATCGAATTTAGTATCGGAATAAAATTCTCTTATATCCGATTGGATAAATTCAATCTTAACTCCTGCACGTTCCGCATTTTCTTTTCCGAGCTGCAAAAGATTTTCGCTCAAATCAACAGCGGTAACATTAAAACCGTTCTTTGCAAAAATTATTGCATGCCTGCCTGTTCCGCAAGCCATATCGAGCACGGTTTTAACTTTCTCTTTATCAATATTATTGAGAACAAGATTTATTAATGCTTCGGCATCTTTATCGTCGCGGTGACGGTAAACTTTCAGATACTCTTCGGAATTGAACCAGCTTTTATACCATTCCATCGTTATATAGACATTCTGTTAATCATTGCTCTTCCGATTGTAGCTTCATCGGCGAATTCCAAATCGCCACCCATCGGAAGTCCTCGCGCAATTCGTGTAACTTTAATATTAAGCGGCTTAATTAATTTGGCAAGATAAAGTGATGTTGCTTCGCCTTCGGTATTCGGATTAAGGGCAAGAATTACTTCTTTAATATCTTCGGTTTCAAACCGCTTAAGCAGCTCTTTAATTTTTAGCGAATCGGGATTAACACCTGCCAGGGGAGAAAGTACTCCGCCCAAAACATGGTAAAGCCCGTTATATTCGTTTGTTTTTTCTATTGCAATCACATCGCTTGCTTCTTCAACCACACAAATTGTAGAGGTATCTCTCTTAGGACTTTTGCAAATGTCGCATAATTCCTCAACCGACAGATTAAAGCATCTCGAGCAAAATCGTATTTTCGATTTTAACTCTTCCAACGATTTGAAGAGATTCTTTGCCTTGTAGTCATCCAGTTTAAGAATATGCAGGGCAAGCCGCTGTGCTGTTTTTTTTCCGATACCCGGCAGTTTGCTCAATTCTTCAATTGCAACTAATAATGGTTCTGCAATCTGCACTTTTACATTCCCGGAATATTAAACCCAGGAGGCAGAATCCCCTTGGTTACTTTAGCCATCTCTTCTTCGGCTAATTTAGCTGCCGATTCAAGTGCCTTGTTTACTGCGGCAACTACTAAATCCTCTAAAATTTCTTTCTCATCGCTGTTTATGACCTGCGGGTCAATTTCGACCGAAATAATTTCCCTGTTGCCGTTTGCGGTAGCTTTAATCATTCCGCCGCCGGCTTCTTCAGTTACGGTAATATTGGCAAGCTCGCTCTGAACCTTCTGCATTTCCGCCTGCATTTTCTGAATCTGTTTCAACATTCCTTGCATTCCACCTTTCATCAAAGACCTCCTGAACTAAATATTCCTTATTTTTTATTTAATTTTGATGCAAATATAATACAATCAATTGACTTTATACACTTAATTTTCATAATTTCTCACCTGAATTTTGACATTTTGAACAAGAATAAAAACGGTGATTTTTATCGAATGATTTTTGAACAGTTTAAGACTACCCTCCCGTTCGACGACCAGAATTATCTGGTTGTCGAGTATCCTGATTTTTTCTATCCGGCAAAAGACAGGAAAGCCAAAGTAAAAGACTTAGGAAAAAAGTTTGCAGCTATTAACGCATTCTTTTACGATTATCTGAAGAAGTATCATATTCCATGCGCTTATGTTAAGCAGACAAATGATAATTCTTTGGTTTACATCAAGTTCAAGGAGCTTCCGTTTTCGGTTAAAATATTAAACTCCGTTGATAAACGAACCGCAAAGCTGTTCGCGAAAAAAGAAGGCGAGAATTTAGAGCTTCCTGTTTTTGAATATCACTACGGAACTTCTAAAGATTCGATAATTTGCGAAAGTCACTTAATTGCGTTCGATTTATGTACGAATGAAGATTTGAAAATAATCAACCGCATCTGTTCGAAAGTTAATGCTGTGCTTAAAGCATTTTTCGAAAGAAGAAATGAAACTGTTGCCGAAGTTATTTGTAACTTTGGAAAGTACGAAGATAAAATTTATTTAATTGACGATTTTTCGCCGATGAGTTTGAAAATTTTTCCTAACAACGGCGACGATAAAAAATGGGTAAATCCGTATAAGCTCAATACATCTGCAGAGATGAAAAAATACACGGATTATCTTTATAACATCACCAACGCATAATAATATATGTTTACAAAATACGGTTATACAACAATTGGAATTGCTGCGATATTATCTTTCTTGCTGATTGTTTTAAGCATTTTCATTAACAACACGGGAATTAAAATTGCACTAATTGTTCTTAGTGTAATACTAATTTCCTTCACACTTTATTTTTTCCGCGATCCCGAACGAACTCCGCCAAACAGGGATGATATTATTGTTGCACCTGCCGACGGGAGAATACTTTTTGTTAAAGAAGTAGTCGATGATAAATTCGTAGGCGGAAGAGCGAACCAGATTTCCATTTTCATGTCGCCTCTTAACGTTCACGTTAACAGAATTCCGATCGACGGCAAAGTAGATTATCTTGAATATATTGAGGGAAGATACATTGCCGCATTCGAAGATAAAGCATCGGAATTAAACGAGAGAATGGAAACCGGGATTACGAGTAAACACGGAAAAATTTTATTTACGCAGGTTGCCGGTTTTATCGCAAGAAGAATTGTGAACCAACTTAAGCTTGGTGAAGAAGTTAAAATGGGCGAGCGGTTCGGTATGATTAAGTTTGGAAGCCGTGTTGATGTTATTGCTCCATTAAACTGGAAACCCGTTGTTAAAAAAGACGATAAAGTTGCCGCCGGAGAATCAATACTTTTTGAGTTAGAAAAGTAAATGCGACCAAGAATTACACCTTCCGTTATACCGAATCTCTTTACGTCGATGAACATGTTTTGCGGTTTTCTATCTATAGTTACCGCAAGCAACGGCAACTATACTTATGCTGCCTGGCTTATTTTTATCGCCGCTTTATTCGATGCACTCGACGGACTGGTTGCACGGTTAACAAACTCGAGCAGCGAACTCGGCGTTGAACTCGATTCACTTTCGGACATCGTAAGTTTCGGTGCCGCTCCTTCTTTTCTTCTTTACAAAACTTATTTCCACCAGTTCGATGCAATCGGTATTGTGTTGGCTTCGCTGATTCTAATAGCCGGGGGTTTCCGGCTGGCACGTTTCAATATTCAATTAGTCGGTTTCGAAAAATCATTCTTTCTCGGACTTCCGATTCCGTCAGCAGCATTAACAATTGCTTCGTTTGTACTTGCTTATTACGACGACGGTTACAAGCAGCCGTATTCCGATACGATTATCCCGATGATAGTAATCCTTTCATACCTTATGGTAAGCAACATCAGGTACGAAACCATTCCTAAGTTCACAATTAAAGGATTAAAGGAAAAACCGTTTCATTTTCTGTTTCTGTTAATTGCAGTTGCTTTGGTTGTGTTTGCACATAAGAAGGGAATGTTTTACATATTTGTTTTCATGATTGTAATTGGTATTTTTCGGCACTTCTATTCTTTGATTAAAAACAGAAACAAAGAATAATTTTATCCATCAAAATCTTTTAGGACATTAAATTGTTCAGAGCAAAAGTTTTAATAAAACGCAAACCCTCTATTCTCGATCCGCAGGGAAAAGCTGTTGAGATTGGCGCAAAGCATCTCGGATTGACGAACATAAAAAACACACGAATCGGAAAATACATTGAGTTTGATGTTGAAACCGACAACCGCGAATCGGCAGAAAAAGAAGTGAACGATTACTGCAATAAGCTGCTTGCCAACCCGATTATGGAAGATTATGAATTCACTTTGGAAGAGGTGAAATGAACAAACCTAAATTCGGCGTTGTGGTCTTTCCCGGTTCAAACTGCGACTACGATGCCTTCTACGCTTTACGCAAAATCTTAAACTACGAAACTAACTTCCTCTGGCATAAAGATACCGACTTAAACGGCAGCGATGTAATTATTCTGCCCGGCGGTTTTTCGTACGGCGATTATTTACGAACCGGTGCAATTGCAAGGTTCTCACCGATTATGAACTCGGTAATTGAGTTTGCTAAAAAAGGCGGATACGTAATAGGCATTTGCAACGGTTTCCAGATTCTGTTGGAAGCGGGATTGCTTCCGGGAGTTTTGTTGAAGAATAATTCACTGAAATTTATCTGCAAAGATGTTTATCTTTCGGTTGAAAATTATGACAGTGTTTTTACAAAGGGAATTGACAGAGATAAAGTTTTGAAAATTCCCATTGCACATGGCGAAGGAAATTATTTTACCGATCCGGATACATTGAAAAAGCTGGAAGATAATAATCAGATTGTATTCAGGTATTCAACAAAGGACGGAAAGATAATTGAAGATGTTAACCCGAACGGTTCGCTGCTTAACATCGCGGGCATTATAAACAAAGAAGGAAATGTTCTCGGACTAATGCCGCATCCCGAAAGAAGCTGCGATCCGGTGTTGGGAAAGACAGACGGAAGTCTTATATTTAATGCATTGGCAAACAACTTATTAAATTAAAGGTGATAAAATGTTTGGTAATTTAGGCGCAGGCGAAATAATCCTGATCTTGCTGGTTATCTTAATTTTATTCGGTGCTAAAAAAATACCGGAACTTGCAAGAGGAATTGGCAAAGGAATGAGTGAATTCAAAAAGGGATTGAAAGAAGTTGAAGACGAAATAAAAACAGTTGAGAAAGAAACAAAGGAAATCGATAAAGATCTTAAGTAATCCCTCACTGATTAAAAACTTAACAACTGCCGTTTTCGTTTTTGGAAACGGCAGTTAGTCTCAACACAACATCACCGTAGCATAACTCTATTCATCAATAAATCTTTTTGTAATATCACCGTATGAATCGATTCTTCTGTCGCGGAAAAACGGCCAGTTTCTTCTTATGTATTCCACTCTTCCCATGTCAACATCGGCATAAATTATCTCTTCTTTATCTGCCGAAGCTTGTGCAAGGATCACCCCCTGCGGATCACAAATGAATGACTGCCCCCAAAATTCGATGCCGTTAGAATCATCGGATGGTTTCTCCAATCCGACTCTGTTTGCTGCCACCACGTAAACACCGTTTGTAATTGCATGCCCTCTCTGCACAGTTAACCAAGACTCATA
>JAJRSV010000237.1 GCA_024278655.1 Bacteroidota bacterium
AGATTAAAATAGGTGGTAAAATTATTCCACAGACCGCAAGATGTTAAAAACAGTACGGCGCCTGCGGTTAAAAGTATAAATCTAATCCTTGAATGAATGGGAAAATTCATATTTGAAGCTATTAAAGAATTGAAAAAAGTAAAAGGCAAAATCTGTTACAGAGCACTTTTGCCCGATTCATCAGTCCTTATCCGGATAACCTCGTTTAAATCGTAAATAAATATTTTGCCGTCGCCAACCTGCCCGGTTTTAGCGGTTCTTAAAATTGCATCAACAACAGTGTCAAGTTTCGATTCTTCTACAACAACTTCAATTTTAATCTTAGGAATAAACTCAATACGGTATTCACTGCCGCGGTAAGTTTCGGTATGACCCTTCTGCCTTCCGTAACCCCGCACTTCCGAAATTGTCATACCGCGCACACCTTCTTCCACGAGTGCTTCTTTTACCTCTTCAAGTTTGAAGGGTCGTATTATCGCTTCGATCTTTTTTAGTGAAGACATAAATTACTTGCCGTGACAATGTTTATATTTCTTTCCGCTGCCGCAGGGGCATGGTTCGTTTCTGCCTACTTTAGCTTCTACCCTTACCTGCTTAGCTTTACCTGCACGCGAGGGCTGTGCCTGCTGACCGCCTGTGGCACGCAAACCGATGTTTGTGGTTGCCTGCTTGCTTTCCATAATTCTTCCTGCCGGCTGGCGTCTCCGTTCCTGAACTTCTTCGGGCGCCTGCGGGAAAAACTTGAATGCAAACGATACAACATCGTTTCTTATATCGTTCAAAAGATCCATAAACAGTTTGAATGCTTCCGCTTTGTACTCAATCAAAGGATCTTTCTGACCGTAAGCTCTTAACCCGATACCTTCTTTAAGGTCATCCATTTCGCGAAGATGATCTTTCCACTTATGATCGATTACGCTTAACATCGCATACCGTTCCAACTTCGCCATCAATTCGGAGCCGAGCATCTCTTCTTTTTTGTTGTAGAAATCTTTTGCGGTTTCTACAATCTTCTCTTTCAAACCTTCTTTGCCGAGCTTTTCAAAATCCCCGGCTTCAATTTTTACTTCTACCAGCAGGTTGTGAAGCAGGTCCTCTTTCAAACCTTCTACATTAACCTCATCAAAATGCTTCTCGAGCAAATCATCAACATACTCATCAAGCATATCGAATATTTCGGGCTTTAACCTGTCGCCCTGCAAAGCTCTGTTACGTTTTGTGTAAATAACTTCTCTCTGCTGGTTCATCGTATCGTCGTATTCCAGCAATCTCTTTCTTATCGCAAAGTTGTTCTCTTCAACTTTTTTCTGTGCTCTTTCAACCGACTTGGTAATCATCGGATGCTGAATAACTTCACCTTCCTGTATGCCGATTTTTTCCATTACGGAAGAGATTCTGTCACTTCCGAACAGGCGCATAAGATCGTCTTCGAGCGAAATGAAAAACTTGGTAGTTCCCGGGTCGCCCTGTCGTCCCGCACGTCCGCGCAACTGCCTGTCGATACGTCTCGACTCGTGCCTTTCGGTTCCTAAAATAAAAAGTCCGCCTCTTTCAACAACACCTTTACCGAGTTTAATATCGGTACCACGACCAGCCATATTGGTAGCAATTGTAACCGCGCCTATCTCGCCGGCGTGTGCTACAATTTCCGCCTCGCGCTGATGCTGCTTGGCGTTCAATACGTTGTGGGGAATGCCCCGGCGCTTGAGCATCCTGCTTAATGTTTCCGAAACTTCCACCGATGTTGTACCTACAAGCACGGGTCTTCCCTGCTTACGCAGCTCTTCAATCTGTTCGATTACGGCGTTATACTTTTCGCGCTTGGTTCTGTAAACTGCATCGTCAAGGTCTTCTCTTACAACCGGTCTGTTGGTAGGAATAACGACTACTTCTAAACCGTAAATTTCGTAAAACTCACCTTCTTCGGTTTCGGCGGTACCGGTCATTCCTGCAAGCTTGTTGTACATTCTGAAGTAGTTCTGCAGTGTAATTGTTGCAAGCGTTTGAGAATCCCTTTGAACCTTTACGTTTTCTTTGGCTTCAATTGCCTGATGAAGTCCGTCGCTGTAACGTCTGCCGGGAAGAATTCTACCTGTAAACTCATCAACGATAGCAATTTTGCCGTCCTCGGTAACGACATATTCATCATCTCTTGTAAAAAGTGTGTAAGCTTTAAGCAACTGATGAATTGTATGAATCCTGTCGCTTGCTTCCGAGTAGCGATGGTAAAGTTCGTCTTTTAATTTTATTCTTTCCTCATCGGTCAGGTTGGGATCGTTTTCAAGCTTGCTTATTTCCGTGCCGAGATCGGGAAGAACAAAATAATCTTTTCCTTCGACACTTCCCTTTGCAAGCTCTTCTCTTCCTTTTTCGGTCAGGTCAAGCGTGTTGTTTTTTTCATCGATAACGAAGTATAACTCGTCATCGATAATATACATGTTCTTCGCTTTTTCACGGAGGAACTCCATCTCCGTTGCTTCCATCAGCTTTCTGTTTGCCGGATCGCTTAAAATTTTAGCCAGTCTCGGGCTCTTCGGAAGCCCGCGGTAAGCCCTGAAAATCAATACTCCCGCTTCGGAAGAGTTAGGACCTTCTTCTTCCAAAAGTCTTTCCGCCTGCTGAAGCATCGACGCAACAAGGTTCTTCTGTTTACGGTAAAGGTTTTCAACCTTAGGTTTCATCTCGTTGTATTTATGATCGTCAACTTCAACCGGACCGGAAATAATAAGCGGAGTTCTCGCTTCGTCAATCAATACGGAATCGACCTCATCCACAATTGCGTAGTTGTGTCCTCGCTGCACCTGGCTTTCTTTATCGATAGCCATATTATCACGCAGATAATCGAAACCGAACTCGTTGTTGGTTCCGTAAGTTATATCGCACGCATATTGCTCCCTGCGCTGCTGAGGATCCATTGTGTTAAGAATACAACCGACTGTTAGCCCGTGAAACTTAAATATCTCACCCATCCACTCGCTGTCTCTTTTAGCAAGGTAATCGTTAACTGTAACAAGATGAACGCCTCTTCCGGTAAGTGCATTTAAATACATCGGAAGGGTTGCAACAAGGGTTTTACCTTCACCGGTAGCCATCTCGGCAATTTTACCCTGGTGAAGAACAATACCGCCCAAAAGCTGAACATCGTACGGAACCATATCCCATGTAATCTTACTTCCCGCAACGGTCCAGCTTTTGCCTACCAGACGCTGGCAGGTAGCTTTAACAACGGCAAAAGCTTCGGGCAGCAGTTGATCCAGTATTTCTTCGTACTCTTCGTTAAGCTGCTCTTCGAGCTTATCAATCTCATCATAAAGTTCCTGGCGATCGAGTTCTTCGTCGGTTTTAAGCTTTTCCCTCAGCTCTTCTAATCTCTCGCGGGTTTCTTTTGTATACTCTTTTATCTTTTCTTTGAATTCCTGTGTCTTTGCCCGCAATTCATCATCGGACAAATCCTTTATTTTCTCATATTCCTGATTTATTTCTTCAACTATAGGCCAAAGCGTTTTCAGGTCTTTTACGTGCTTATCGCCGAATATTTTCTTAATAAGGTTAATCATTCTCTATTTACTCTCAATTTGAATAACAAAAAATAAACTTAAATATAGATGTTCTGAAATGCAATTTAAGAAAAAATGCACCCGTAAGCTTTGATATTTATCAATAACAGTGTCCGCTTATCAAAAATCGAACTAATTTAAATTATATTCCTAAAGATAACTGTAAAAAAATTTAAAATTTCTATTTGTACTCATTAAATATTAGATTTATTCAACCCGATTTAATAAAAGTTTTAACGTGCGGCAAACCAAACTATCTGAAAATCTCATCACAAAATTAGCGGAATATTCCGCAGGCAGCTTTACACCTGCTGAGTTCGACCGGCTTATAAGTTTATTCGAAGAAAACATCCGGAATGTTTATTTCACACAATCTTCCGAAGCTAATTTACTGCGCATACTTGAGAACACTTTTAACAGGGTTTCGCTTCTTAGAGATTGTTTGCAATATCCGCATTATACAGAGATACTTATTTCAATTGCCGCAAACAGTAACTACCTAACCGATATACTTGCGGTCAATCCCGAATTTTTTCACTGGGTTGTTAATCCTTCTGTTTTGACTGCCGGAATAGATGAGAGTTCCCTTAAAAGCGAAATACATCGTACACTTAGTCAACTTCACACATTTGCTTCGAAGGTAAACGCGCTAAAAAGTATAAAGCGAAAAGAAATTTTAAGAACAGGATTGCGCGATATTTACGAGAAAGTACCGCTGACAGAAATAACCAAAGAGCTGTCGGTTCTTGCAAAGAATTTAACAAGCGAACTCTTTTCGGTTTGTTACAAAGAAGTGCTGAAAAAGTACGGCATTGAAAAAATCAGTGCGAAGTATTCTATCGTATCGCTCGGAAAGTTGGGCGGAGGAGAACTGAATTACAGTTCCGACATCGACCTCATTCTTTTCTACGATAAAAACAGGTTCATCAAAAAGAAGAAGTATTTAAATGAAATTTTAACCGAGACCGTGCATCTGTTTTTAGATGCAGCAGCAAAAGGCACCGGCGGCATTTTATACAGATACGATTTCCGCTTAAGACCCGACGGACGAAATTCACCCATTTGCAGAAGCTTGCCCGAATACCTGAACTACTACGAAAGCAGAGGCGAGGACTGGGAACGCCAGATGCTTATTAAAGCTGCTTATTTAGCCGGAAGCAAATCGCTGTTCGATAAGTTTGTTTCTTATTTAACACCCTTTGTTTACCCTTCGGCTTTTAAATCGTCGCCTCAGAAGCAAATTTTAAAAATGAAGGCAAACATCGAAAGACAATTAAAGAGCGAAGAGAATATTAAACTTTCTTTCGGTGGAATACGCGACATCGAATTTTCGGTACAGGCGCTTCAGTTGATAAGCGGAGGAAACAACCAGAAACTCCGCACGGCTAATACACTCGACGCGATAAAAAGATTAGAAAGAGAGAATCTCCTGTCGAAAACGGAAGCGGAAACTTTAGCGGAAAATTATATCCTCTTCAGGAGAATTGAACATTACCTGCAATTAATGAACGACCGGCAGACTCATGTTATCCCATCCTCGGGCGAAATTGCAGAAAAGATAAGTTTCTTTCTCGGTTATAAAAATTTAAGCGCTTTTAAAAGAGATATTCGGAAAAGAAGAAACGATATAAGAAAAATTTATAACTCTATTCTGAGTGAGGAAACAACTCAGCCGGATCCGGGTTCAAGGTTTAATGAAATAAAGTTTGAAGATGCAAGCCGTGCAGAAAAAGACTTCCGGTTTTTACGCGAAGGTAAAAGTATTTTCGGCGAAAGAACATTCGATATAAAATCGATTGAAAGCTTTAACAAAATTGAACAGGCGCTGATTGAATATTTAATTAAAGCCGTAAACCCCGATAAGCTTTTATCAAACTTCGTGCGGGTAATTAAATATGCCGGGTTTCCTTCAATATGGTACAACGAATTGCAGGATGATAAGTTCAGAAAATACTTTCTCAACATCTGCGAATTCAGTCAGTACCCGGTTGATATGTTTGCCGAAGATAAAGAGCTGCGCGAGTTTTTACTGAGCAGAAAAGTGCTTATGAAGATTCCGGCAAAAGAGCTGTCGGATTATTCAATAAAGAAAATGTTGTTTTATTTTTCCGTGCAGATTATCAACGGATTTATTTCGCCGGTTGAAGCGTCGGGAAAAATTTCTTCTGTTATTAAAAAGAAGATTGAAACAATTGCACTGGAATTTTCCGGAACTTTTGAATGGAAAGATAATTTCTTTATTGCCGCCTTCGGTAGTCTCGGAAGCAGTGAAATAACTTTTGCTTCCGATATCGATTTGGTATTCATTGTTAAAAACATCAACAGATATAAAAATGCAGAAAAGGATTTTCAGCAATTGTTAAAATTACTGAGAGATGAACTGCGTCCTTTCAAAATCGACTGCCGCTTACGACCGGAAGGAAAAAGCAGTCAGCTCGTCTGGGACTTTGACGAGTACAAAAAGTACTTTGCCCAAAGAGCGCGTGTGTGGGAATACCAGGCACTTACAAAAATCTGCTTTACGGCGGGCAGTAAAAAATTGTTCGATTCGTTTCTTGCAAAGCTACAATTTCCCGAAGAATCATTAATAGTAAAAGAATTTGTTTCGATGAGGAAAAATTTAAAATCGAAAATTACAGCGGGATTTGAGATGTTCGATTTAAAGAAAAGCAGCGGCGGTTTAACCGATATTGATTTTATCGTTCAGTATTTAATACTTTGTAACCCTTCTGTTTTTAAGAAGTGCATAGCTAAAAACAATCTTCAAAAAATTGATGTTATCCGGGTTCATTTAAGTACGGATTTGAATCTTGATACGCTAAGTAAAGCATTTGAAATGCTAAAGAGCATAGAAATTTACAATCAACTGATAAACAGTGCCACTTCGTCTTTGATTTCACTGAGTGAAGAGAAGTTAAAAAGTTTATCGGTTGTAATGAGTTACAAATCACCCGGGGCACTAAAAAAAGAATTTGCAAAACTTACTAACAGTGTAAGAAAGCTTTATGCAAAAATTTTCGGTTAAGTTAATAGAAGCAGTGAAAAAGTACTACTACCTTTTAACGGGCTTGCTGGTTTTTATCATCTACTTATTCACACTTGCGCCGTCTGTAACGCAAATCGATTCCGGTGAACTTGCAACGGTTCAGGCAATATTGGGCATTGCTCATCCGACGGGCTATCCTTTGTTTACAATTACCGGGCATCTCTTTTCGCTTATACCGTTACCTTTTTCAACTATTTATCAGTTGAATTTACTGGCGGCTTTGTATTGCAGTGCAGGGGTTGCGGTTTTTGTTTACACAGCAAAGCTGCTGCTCGATAATATCGATAGCTTTAAAACAAAAACTCAACCGGAAAAACCGAAGAAGACTGCGCAGAAAAAAGCAAAGAAAGAGAAAACAAAAAAAATTGAGGTGACGAGCAGCCAGGTAATCAATGAAACGGTAAAATACATCGCTGCAGTATCTGCGGGAATAATGCTTGCTTTAAGCCGGACTTTCTGGTCGCAAAGCACATCAACCGAAGTTTACTCGCTTCATATTCTGCTTATAAATCTTATTATACTTTTTCTGGTAAAAGCTTACCTTGCAGGCAATGATGATGAAAGCGGCAAATTAAAACCTTGGTCAATTTTTGCCGGACTTCTTGCACTCGGCTTTACAAACCACATGACGACTTTAATGATAATTCCCGGTGTTGCGTATCTTTTCTTCGACAAGTACGGTCTCTCTGCAAATAGTTTTAAAAAAATCGGGTTGATGCTGTTGGTGTTTTTCCCGGTTTTAATTTTGGTTTATCTTTATCTGCCTTTGCGGGCTTCTCAAAGTCCGGCGCTAAATTGGGGCAATCCTATTGACTTCGAAAGATTCATCAGGCACGTTACGGGCAAGCAGTACCAGGTATGGCTCTTCTCATCCACCGAAGCTGCAATTAAGCAGTTGAAATATTTTATAGAGACACTGCCGGGACAGTATTATTTAAGCTTGATAGTTTCTGCAATCGGAATTTTCGTTTCATTTAAGCTTGCAAAAAAGCTGTTCGTCTTTTTGATGATAACTTTTCTCTTCACGGTTTTCTACTCAATTAATTATGAAATTCATGATATCGACACATATTTTCTTCTTGCTTATATATCGCTTGCTTTCTTTGCCATGTTCGGCGTCATCAAAACGATTACTTTTATTCAAAGAAAAAGAGAGAAGTATGCTTTGCCCGCAGCTATAGTTGTGATAGTGATTTTGGCGCAGACATATTTTAATTTCGGAAAGGTTAACCAGAGTAATGTTTACACTTTTGAGGATTACACAAAATCAATTTTAAGCTCCGTTCCGGAAAACAGCGTAATATTCAGTTATCAATGGGATTACTTTGTATCGGCTTCATATTATTTCCGCCTGGTTGAGAATTTCAGAAAGGACGTTGTAGTTGTCGATAAAGAATTACTCCGTCGTTCGTGGTACCTGGATCAATTAAATAAGAACTATCCGTTCCTCTTTAAGGGCATGCAAAAAACCGTTAATGAATTTAAGGAAGCGCTTAAACCTTTCGAGCGCGGAGAAAATTACAATCCTCAGTTGCTGGAAATGTTATACCGCAGGTTGATGACAGAGCTTGTTGCTACCAATGTTAAGGAAAGAGCTTTTTACGTTGCCCCGGAACTTTTTGAAAGCGAAATGCAAAGGAAGGAATTTATGCTTCCGAACGGATATGCTTTGGTTCCCGATTTGTTTTTATTCAAAGTAGTAAACGAAGATACTTACTCTCCGGTTAAGCTTGCCGATTTCAAACTGCGTTTGCCTGATAACAGAAATTATTACATAAATATGATTGAGCAATTTACCGGAGCAATGCTTGCACGAAGGGCGGTTTACGAAATGCAGAAAGGTAATAAAGATAAAGCAAACTTCTACCTGAAAAAGATAAAGGATGAACTACCCGATTACAGGCTGCCGTTTAATTTAAGAAATGGTTTTTAATATTACTCTTCAACGGCGTCCAACAGTTCTTCTTTTCTGTCTTCAGTCAGTTCGTTTGCCGTTCTGAAAGACTGCAGAGTAACATCCATCTGCTGAATTAAATTACGCTTATAATATTTCGGCGCAAATACCGAACCGTCGAGCATGTAAATCCGTTTGGTATCTTCATCGTAAAAAGTATAGTTCACAAAAGGACCACCCATTCCTTTTATGTTCAGATCCCACAATCCCTGAGTAAATATTGCATACTTGTTATTGAAGTTAACTTCGGTTGTGGTAAAATAATCTTCGGCAATAACCACATAAGCTTCGTCATCGGATGTGCGGTAAAACTTTTTTGTTACACGGTTGCGTATTGCTTTTATCGAATCGGCGTTCAGATATTCCGGAGTTGCGTTATCAATCCAGTGAACAAAAATCCATCGCTCCATATCGCTGCCGGGTGAACGCCTTAACCAAACGAAATTCTCGTCCGGTCTGTTCAGCGCAAGTTTATAATCCGCCTGAACATAAATTACCCATCCGTAATCTTTAAGGAACCTGCCCTCGATATCTTTCTTTTCATACTTTGCATTATAAAGACTGCTGTATAATCTTTTATCGGATATTTTCTGGAACGTGTAGAGAAGCTTATCGGAGTTTTGCAGAATCTTAAACTCAAGTTCCTGCAGCGAAGGTGCCGAGAGAACAACTACCAACTGCCCTTTCGCCCACAAATCGTATTTATAGAGTACAAAGTTCGGATCGTTCATTAACTTGTTTCTAACCGCTGTATCAGTTACCGATTCGATATATTTTGATGTTCTGGAACCGGAGTTAAGCGGGGCAACAAGTATCATATTTTTTGTACGCTCGTAATGCCCGATGCGCGATACATCAATTCTTTTGAGTGTGAACAGCTTTTCCGGCTGAGGTGTGTAAATAACTTTTTCGAAGGTGGATTCAAGAGCCGTTCGAAGGTATTCGAATTCGGTTGAATCCGCAACTACATATATCTCGTCTTCGAACCCTTTTGCAGGTCTTTTTAGATTACAGGAATTTATTACGAGGATAATGCTTAATAACGATAATATGATTGCAAACTTTTTCATAATCAACCCGGGACGTTTGATAATGTTAGTTCAATATTTGGTAAAACAATTGTATATAACACCCACATCGTAAATCCGACCGATAACGGAATTGACAAGTTATCATCAACATATCCGGATGAAACATTCTCGACAACAGCACCTATAAAAGCAGCTATAAAACCGATTATGAACTCCTCCGGCAAATTTCCGATTTTTGGTGTAAATAAAACTACAATACATGAACTAATAAAAAAAGCTAATGTTCCCTCAAGACTCTTAAATAAAAATTTATGCCTGCCGAATTTCCTTCCGATTAAGGCAGCCGAAGTATCGCCGATAATTAAAATGGCAAATGCAGTAATAAAAATTACCTTGGGAAAGATGAGCACTCCAATCAGCGCCGAAATAAGAACGTAGGTTGCGCCGTTAAGGGTTTTCTTTTTCTCATCTACTTCGTGGCGGCGAAGCAGAAAGCCGAACAGCTTATAAAAAACCGTTCCTACCTGAGGTGAAAAATAGCGGGCGAGATCTAAAGTGATAGCAAAAGCCGATAGTCCCCCCAGAATAATTGCCGCTGTTGATTGCGGAATAAAATAATATATGACCGGGATCAATAGTGAGGTTAGATGAATCAGTTTTCTGATTAATTCATCTTTATAGCCGATAGTTCCGCGATCAATGTGAGTCATCTTTGGGAGCGGTATCCTTATTCTTGCGCTGTTCCAACAACTGTTTTACATGTTCGGGAACTTCTTTTTCAACTTCTTCCTTTACCTTTTCCTTTACTTTTTCTTCTTTTACTTCTTCTTCCTTCTCTTTGCCGTCACCGTTTTTTGGCGGAGGAGGCAGCTCGCCGCCCCTGATAATAGTGTTTATCTGTTCGGCATCAAGAATTTCTCTTTCCAGAAGTTCCTTCGAAAGTTTATGGAGCAGGTCCAGGTTTTCTTTTAAAATTTTCTCGGCTTTTTCCATCCCTGCATTTACAATTCTTCTTATTTCCTCATCAATTTGTATTGCAGTCTTTTCGCTGTAATCCCTGTGCTTTTGAATTTCCCTGCCGAGGAAAATCTCTTCTTCTTTTGCACCGTAACTTAGCGGACCTAATTTTTCACTCATTCCCCATTCACAAACCATTTTACGGGCAATGTTTGTAGCTTTTTCGATATCGTTACCGGCACCTGTAGTGTAGTGATTAAACACTAACTTTTCAGCCGCTCTTCCGCCGAGTGCGGATGTTATAAGAGCTTCGAGGTATTCTTTTGAATATGTATGCTTTTCATCTATCGGCAGATAGCTTGTAACGCCAAGTGCTCTACCGCGCGGAATAATAGTAACTTTATGAACCGGGTCTGCTTCGGGAAGCATTCTGGCAACCAATACATGCCCGATTTCATGATAAGCCGTAATCTTCTTCTCTTCTTCCGAAATGATGAGACTCTTCCGTTCCATTCCCATCATCACTTTATCTTTTGCTTCCTCAAAATCAATCTTCTCAACCTTCTTCTTGTTCTTTCGTGCTGCTAACAGTGCGGCTTCGTTAACAAGGTTTGCAAGATCGGCACCGGCTAATCCCGGCGTGCCCTTTGCAATTTCTTCGAGGTCAACGTCATCACCCAAAGGAATGTTGCGTGTGTGAACTTTAAGTATTCCCTCACGACCTTTAACATCGGGACGATCGACAACAATTTGCCTGTCGAATCTGCCCGGACGGAGCAACGCAGGATCGAGCACATCGGGACGGTTTGTAGCTGCTATAATTATAACACCTATATTTTGCTCGAAGCCGTCCATCTCAACAAGCAACTGGTTAAGCGTCTGTTCACGCTCATCGTGCCCGCCGCCTAAACCGGCACCTCTGTGCCTTCCGACGGCATCAATCTCATCTATAAAAATAATACAGGGAGCATTCTTCTTGCCCTGTTCGAATAAATCTCTTACCCTGCTTGCACCAACGCCTACAAACATCTCAACAAAATCGGCACCGCTTATAGAGAAGAACGGAACGCCTGCTTCGCCTGCAACGGCTCGGGCGAGTAATGTTTTACCTGTTCCCGGAGGTCCTAACAGTAAAACACCTTTAGGAATTTTACCGCCGAGCTTTTGAAACTTGGTTGGTTCTTTGAGGAATTCGATAACTTCCTGGAGTTCTATCTTCGCTTCATCGGCACCGGCAACATCGTCAAACGTTACCTTTTGTCCCGATTGAGTTATCAATTTGGCTTTACTTCTTCCGAACGAGAAGATACCTCTGGAACCTCCTCCCTGTCCCTGCATTCTTCTCATCAGAATAATATAGATTGCAATGATAAGTACCCATGGGAAAAGACCGATTAATACATTAAGCCATTCACTCGATTCTTTATCGAACGTGTAAGCTATCCCTTTTGATTTCCAAAGGGCTTCCTGGTCTTTTATTATCGGTTCGGGAATGTAAACTGAAATTGCTTTAACCTTTACCGGTTTTCCATCTATTGTAATTGTAGTTTCGCTGGTAAGTTCGGCTGTAAAGTAGTAATCGTTAATATCCGATTTGGTGATTTTAGCTTCGGAAATTTTATCCGGTTCGTTCAGCAGCTTTTCGTAGGCACCGAAGGGGATTTCGACAAAAGTGCCCTGACTTGTTCTGAACATCTGCATAAAGATTACCGCGGCAATAATTACCGCACCCCAGCCGAAAACTACTTTAATGATTTTCGACCAATCGAAATTATCGTCCGGTTTGTTTGGTCCCGAACCTTTGGGACTCTTCATATCACGTTTCTTATTATCAGCCATAAATTTTTTTTTGTTGTTAATTTCCAGTTTTATTTTCGTTACTCAAAACGTAGATTGACCTTAGATTTCTATACTTTTGAGCGTAATCCAATCCGTAACCTATAACA
>JAJRSV010000238.1 GCA_024278655.1 Bacteroidota bacterium
AGCTTGGGAGCAATTACGCTTAAATTTTTCGAGTTCTTAATCTGCTTTATTTTCTCTGCGTCGCTTTCGTGCAGACTGGTTTGTTCGTACGCAAGCGTACCGACAGAAAGCCCGCCGTAATCCAACGAAAGCTGGTTCGACTTTGGTGTAATTATAATATTGGCACCGTATTCATCCAGGTCCCTTGCCACACTCTCGCTCATATTCTTCGAGATGATAGTAAGAGTTACAACAGATGATACAGCCAGCACCAAACCGAAGATAAGAAAGAAAGTCTTGGTTCTTCTTCTCTTTAAACTCTGTATCGATATTGAGTAAAGTGTCATTTCTTAACTCCTACACTCTTCGTTTCCAACTGAGTACCGCAGCTTCGTCTATGTGAATTTCATTTCCAACAACTTTGCTCGGAACCGGATCGGGCGGATACTTTCCGCATGAACCGCTTATCTCTTCAAGGTTGTTTATATCCCATGTTGAACCGCACGAGTTACAAATAAGTTCATCGCCGATAATGTGGAAAGTTGTTGAGTTACATGGTTCGCACATACTTATAGACGTAACTAATTTACCGTCTTCGTTTATGTAGGCAAGCATCGGAATTTCAGCCTGTGACGATTGATAGAGAAACCGGACGAATTTTTTATCAAGCACTTCGCTAAGAGGAATAATGATGGTTCCGTTTTTAACGGTTGCAACTATCGGCTGCATATCTACACGCGATTCGGGATATTGCATTTCATCCAACACTTCCGGCTGTTCGCTTATTATCTCTTCCTCTTTTGTTTGCGTAGTTGCAAAGTAAAATACAATCCCTCCGAACAAAACAACTATATAAAAAGCCGTAAAGAGTAATTTGTAATTCGATTTCTTTTCAGTTCCAAGCACAATATTTTTTTTGGAACCGGTAACTGGTTCATCGTTATTGATATTGCTTACTTCGGCATCCAAACGGTTGCCGCAGCTTCCGCAAAATTTATTACCCGGTTCCACTTTAGTTCCGCAATTAGGGCAGAAACGTACCATTTTCATTCCCTTTCCAATTAATTAAATTTTTCTTCCGCCGTATTTCTTATCAACTTCGTTAATTATCTGCTCAACCGATAAATTGCCTGCTGCAATAAGCCGGTCGATGTATCCCTTTACTTCCAAAGCACCGTTCGGGTGATTGCAGTTGCAATCGGTAAGCTCGGGTATGCCGCATTGACCGCATGGACATTCGAAACTGCTTATTATTGTGTAACGGTCGGCTATTGTTGCTATGTTCGATAAATTATTTGTAGCAACAAGATTGCCGCCTGTTGTTCCGGTCAGTTCGGTTGTTCCGCCGAACCATACTTTGCTTTTATCTACTTTGTATTTGGGATAGTACTGGCTTTCGAGCCACCCGTAAGTATTTGCAACTGCAATTACAATTTCATCTTTACTTAAATTCTGACTTATCTTATCGAGTATAAATGTGCGTTCTTCTTCCGCCGTCGGGCAGGTGCAGGTTTCAAGCGGCTGTTCGCCGCAGCTTCCGCACGAACATACAAACATCGATGCAATTTCGGTTGCTAACGGATTGCCGCCAACAGGAATAGTTGTTTGCGGGTAGTTTGTTACACCGGTGTAAGTTCGGGTCGGTTCATTAGGTATCGACTGAAACAGAAAATAACCGGCGATAATTGCTACTGCAGCTACCGCAATTTTATGATTTTTAATTTCTTCGAGTAAGCTTAGATTTTTTTCTTTCGCATGTTTTTTACGTTGCGGCTGATGCTTCGTTTTTTTCTTCTCTTTAATTTGATTGCCGCCGGTTGCAATTACCTTCTTTTGCACATCGGCTAACTTAAAGCCGCAGTTGATGCAAAATTTATTCCCGGGTTTGTTTTCGGCACCGCATTCGGGGCAAAACTTTCCCGAACTTACCGGCTTCTTTTCCAGCTTGCTCCCGCAATTAATACAGAACTTAAACTTGTCGCTGTTTTCTGTGCCGCATTTATCACATTTCATGGTTGACTCCACTTTAATCTTTAAATCTTATAAAATGTTTACTCATCATTTTATCCGTGTTAGATTCCAAAGTTTATTCCTCCCGACAATGAAAAATCGGAAGTTGAATCGTTTAATCCGAAAGAAGTAATAAACGAATAACTTAAATCGGGGTTAACATAATAACTGTAACCTATTGCAATTTGTTTAGGCGAAGCAAATCCGCGTACAATCGTTGAGTAAGAATCGTATCCTACAAATAATCCGTGATTGCCGGAACCCAACAGCACCCCGGCACCGATACTGAATGTAACGGGATCGACAACTTCGGCATTGTCTGTTTTACCAAGAAACAGGTAACCTATTTGAGTATAGAATAAAAACCTGCTGATAGTCTTTCGTAACGAAACAGCAATATTGAAGTCATATTTACCTGTACCTATATTCATACCTGGTGTGGCAGTGGGAAATTTTACATAGCCGTCCAACGAAATTTCGGGCAATACATCTTTCTGCATTACCAGCTTGTAACTTCCGTACAGGTATAAATCGCCCAGTCCAACATCCAGCGAGGACATCATACCGGTTCCATCTTCCATCATCGAACCGTCGTGGAACATACCGCCATGGTCTTCATCACCGTCGTTATGCCCGTTTGGAACGAATATACCGCCAACCTGGGTAAATGAACCGTCGCTGTTAAGTACAACGGGAATGTTTAAACTCAAATTGAATCTTTCTTCCTGGTATCTTAATCCGCCGTAAACGTAGGTGGATACATAATGACCACCGCCCGCATTACCGCCTAAAAATTGCACCGATGCATTGCCGGAAAATTTAGATTGAGCGATGCCCGTTTGGCTGAACAAAACCAAATATAGAAAGGCACCGCTCAATAAAGAGATGATGTTTATTTTTTCGCTCTTCATCTTACTTGTTTTCCGGAGTAGTTAACTGCTGATTCTGTTCCTGCAAATGATTCATCATACCTTCGTAATTCTTCATCATCTTGTTCATATCTTTCATCATTTCGTTCATCTGTGCCTGCATTTCTTTGTCCTGCATCATTTGCTCGTTACTCATCATCTTGTTCATCTGGTTCAGCATTCCACTCATATTCTTCGACATCTCATTCATTTCTTCCATGAACTTCATCATCTCCTGGTTATTTTTCATCTGATCCATATGGTTCATCTGCTGCATCATCTGATTCATTCTGGTTGACATATCATTCATCTGGTTCATCATCTGCTGCATATTCATCATATTGTTCTGCATCATTCCCTGCATGTTCTGGTGCATATTGCCCTGCATATGCTGTGCACTTACCGAAATATTAAGTGCAAACAATGCAAAGACAATTAAGGCAATTCTATTTATGATTTTCTTTTTCATTTTTTATCTCCTTATATTTTTTATAATTATCGTTTAACATTAAAACGATTATTTAACTTCGAAACCGTTTTTAATCAGGTTGAACTTTGCTTCGTTCAATGTTACTTCCTTCAACTTCATTTCGCATATCGGGCATGTACCCGGTTCGTCCGAAATAACGTTAAAATCCATTACATCCTGAAAAACTTTTCCGTCTTCGTTTTTATCGATGGCATTAAGATCGATAACGCCTTTGCGTACGATAGAATCACCTTCTTTTATCACAACGGTTTTAGACGTATCCATCATTAATTTTTGATCCATTTTTTTATGGTCCATCATTTGACTGCTCTTCTTGTCCATCTTGTGTTCTTTTGTTCCTTTATCCTGGGCAAAAGAAATACCTGTAACAATAAGCACCATTAATGAAATTGTTAAAACGAGTTTAAGTTTTCTGTTTAACATTATATTATCTCCTTGTTTAGATTAATTAAAATTATTTAAAGACTGTCAAAGTCGTTAACCGCACCGGTTTTAATTCTAACGGCTTTGTCGACCGGCGAAACGAAAATCCAGCCGTCGCCGCTTCGTCCGGTTTTTGCATTCGTGGCTATCACATCAACAAGCTTGTCCGAATTTTCGTCATTACAAACCAGTTCTATTTTTACAACTTTGCTGTACTTTTGAACATATTCTATCGAAAAACTGAAGGCATCTTTATCAGCCCATTCTGCAAGCGCATTTGCGTCTAATAGTGTCATTCCTTTAACGCCTGCTTCTTCCAACTTTTCTATAACTATGTCAGCTTTTTCTTTTCTTATATAAGCGATTATTTTCTTCATCATTATTTCTCCGTGTTATTTTCTGATAGTAAACCGTCTTTTCTTATTTCTCTTCTCTTCAAAGCATAGAATAATGCCGGGAAGATAGTCAGCTCCATTACAAGACTTGTAAAGATACCACCGACCATCGGAGCGGCAATTCTCTTCATTACGTCGCCGCCTGCTCCGTGCCCGATTAAGATTGGGAGCAAACCGAAGAACAGAACCATTACAGTCATCATCTTAGGACGAATTCTCTTAACGGCACCTTCGAAGATAGATTCTCTAAGATCGAAGAACGATTTAATCTTACCTTTCTTTCTCCAGTTTTCGTATGCTATATCGAGGTAAAGCAGCATCACAACGCCGGTCTCGGCACTTATACCTAACAGCGCAATTATACCTACCCATACCGCAACACTAAGATGATATCCGGCAATATACAGGAACCATATTGCACCGACCATCGAGAAGGGAAGTGCAAGTAATATTATTCCCGTTTTAACGAAAGACTTGGTGTTGAAGTAGAGCAGTAGTATTACAAGCAGCAGTGTTAAAGGAACAACCATTGCAAGTTTTTTTGCCGCTCTTTCCATGTATTCGTACTGCCCGCTCCAGGTTATAGAGTACCCCGGAGGCAGCTTAAGGTTTTCGTTTACCTTTTGCTGTGCTTCCGCTACGTAGGTTCCCACATCGATGTTTTCTATATCGATGTAAACCCATGCGTTGGGGCGTGCATCTTCCGACTTGATGACAGGCGGACCTTTTACCACTGTTACATCACCTAATTGCTCCAAAGGAATATTACCGCCGCCACGCAACGGAACCAGCACTCTTTTAAGTGCTTCGAGGTTTTCCCTGTAATCTCTTTGGTATCTTAGATTAACCGGATATCTCTCGAGTCCTTCAACGGTTTTGGTAATGTTCATTCCGCCGACTGCCGCCATGAAAACATCCTGAACATCACCGATTGTTAGTCCGTAACGTGCAATAGCGTTTCTGTCAATCTTAAAGTCGACGTAATTACCACCGACGGATCTCTCGGCAAATACCGATCTGGTTCCGGGGAGGTCTTTGGTGATTTTTTCTATCTCTTTCCCTAACCTTTGCAGAACATTCAAATCGGGTCCGGCTATTTTAATTCCCACAGGAGTTTTTATACCTGTGGAAAGCATATCGATTCTTGTCTTAATAGGCATAGTCCACGCATTTGTAACGCCGGGAATCTGAATAGCCCTATCCATTTCCTGGACGAGCTTTTCGGGCGTCATCCCCGGTCGCCATTCTTCCTGCGGTTTCAACTGTATTGTAGTTTCAATCATCGAAAGAGGTGCCGGATCGGTTGCGGTTTCGGCACGACCGATTTTTCCGAAGACCGATTTCACTTCGGGGAATGTTTTAATTATCCTGTCGGTCTGCTGCAGTATTTCCCTTGCTTTGGTAATAGAAATACCGGGAAGCGTAGTAGGCATGTATAGTAAATCGCCTTCGTACAACGGCGGCATAAATTCCGAACCTAATTTTGAGAACGGGAAGTAAGTTATTACAACGATAAGAACCGATGCGATAATTACACCCCATCTTTTACGCATTACAAAGTCAACAATCGGATGATATATAGTCATCAGGAAATTTGTAACCGGGTTGTCTTCCTCCCGTTTCATCTTACCGCGTATAAAGTAACCCATCAATACGGGCACTATGGTAATTGCAAGTATTGCTCCCGCTGCCATCGAATATGTTTTGGTAAAGGCAAGCGGTTTGAACAATCTTCCTTCCTGCTGTTCCAGTGTAAACACAGGCAGGAATGAAACCGTAATCACCAGCAGCGAATAGAAAATTGCCGGTCCTACTTCTTTCGAAGATTCGAGTATTACCGCCCAGTGAGGCTTTTGTTTTTCCTTTGGCTCTAACTGGTTATGCAGAATATGAGAATGGGAATTCTCCACCATAATAATTGCGGCGTCCACCATTGCACCAATGGCAATCGCAATTCCTCCCAGTGACATGATATTAGCATTTATTCCCTGCAGTTTCATTACAAGCATAGCCGCAAGTACTGCAGTAGGCAGTGTAAAGATTGCAACCAGCGAGCTTCTTATATGAAGCAGGAAACCGATAATAACCAACGCAACAATTATACTTTCTTCCACCAGCTTATCTTTAAGATAATTAACCGCTTCGTATATCAAGCCGGATCTGTCGTAAGCAGTTATAATTTCAACATCTTCCGGCAGCGAAGATTCTTTTAATTCCTGTAATCGTTTCTTTACACGTTCGATAACCGCCAGACCGTTTTCACCGAATCTTTGAATAATAATTCCGCCTACCACTTCACCTTCACCGTTCCAATCGGCTAAGCCGCGGCGCAGTTCGGGTCCAATATCTATATTTGCAACATCTTTAAGATAAACAGGTGTTCCCGTAGCTTTGTTTGTACCTATGGTTATGCTTTTAAGGTCATCAACGCTTTTAATATAACCCAAACCTCTTACCATAAATTCGGTTTCACCCATTTCCATCAATCTGCCGCCAACGTCGTTGTTGCTTCGCTTAATTGCCATTCTTACTTTATTCAACGGAATATCGAACGATGCAAGCTTGGTAGGGTCTACATTAACCTGATACTGTTTAACGTAACCGCCTATGCTTGCCACTTCCGAAACACCGGGGATAGCTGTTAATTCGTAGCGTAAGAACCAATCCTGTATTGAGCGAAGTTCCTGCAAGCTTCTTTTATCTGATTTAAGAATGTACTGGTAAACCCAGCCGAGTCCGGTAGCATCGGGACCCAAAGTAGGGGCAACGCCATCGGGAAGTTCGTTTTGCATCGAGCTTAAGTATTCCAATACTCTGCTTCGTGCCCAGTAAATATCGGTTCCGTCTTCGAATATTATATAAACCATCGAAAAACCGAAGAATGAGTAACCTCGCACATCAACAGCAAAAGGAACCGAGAGCATCTTTGTTGTAAGAGGGTAAGTTACCTGATCCTCAACAATCTGCGGTCCCTGTCCGGGGTATTCGGTATAAATTATAACCTGCACATCACTCAAATCGGGAATAGCATCGACGGCGGTGTTTTTAATTGCCCAAATACCACTTGCAATTAAAGTAGCTGTAAGAATGATCACCAAAATCTTGTTGTTGATCGACCACTCGATTATTTTTGAAATCGCGCCATCTTTTTGTGTAGTTGGTACCATTATTTTTTTTCTCCATTACAATTTTTTTTATAGAACTGCATCTTTAATCGGCAGCACCGCTTATTTGTTGCTTTACAGCGTACGGTGCTGCGTTAAACCACACTAATTTGTTCTACTTATATTCAAAACCATGTTCTTTTAAGTTTTCTTTTACTTCATCAATAGTATACTCGCGCAGTTTCATACCGCATATCGGGCATCTGCCCGGTTCATCGGAAATCACGTTCCAATCCATAATATCCTGGTATAGTTTACCGTCCTGGTTCTCGTCAATTGATTCAACATCTATAACACCTTTTCTTATTATCGGATCATCAATTTCCTCTTTACTTTCATCCCCCATGTCCATACCCGACATGTCTTCTTCACCGCCGCTGCTTTTACCATCGTTCGTGAATTGAGAAAGAGCAGCTTTCAGACTGCTTTCCGAATCGATGAGGAATTGAGCCGATGTTACTATCATATCGTTTTCTTTTATCCCGCTAAATACCTGATAGAATCCATCCGAATAA
>JAJRSV010000239.1 GCA_024278655.1 Bacteroidota bacterium
AATTTCAATTTCAGTTTGAATGACCAAAGGCACATGCTCTTTTCTCCAGGCAACGGCATTGAGTTTCGTGTTCTCGCTGGATGTTGCTGAGATTGTGCCGTCGGCTTTTGTCTTGGGAACTATGGTCGAAGGAGCGAACCTGAACCCTGCTAACATCGGCATCTGACCCTGCTCAACATTGCGCTGGTTAACAGCGAGCCAGTTCCTCAGGTAATCATCATCGAGCAGATGATCTTCCGCGTCGGGATCGAGAGCAATGAAGCGGTTATCGTGAAGTATCTTCGCTTTATTCATCAGCGTGCGCATCTTTTTAAGATCGGCATAGCTGAACTTCGTTCCGTTAGGAGCCCCAATCCATGCAACTTTGTGCGAAGACTGAACGTTGTTGATTATCTCCTCGAGCACTTTTTGAAAAATGAATTCTTTAATGATGTTTGAGACTTCGGTTACGTTCTTTTGGAAGAGAGCTCTGTCTCCCTGCACAATATCAATATTGCGGATAACGATTGCATCCGTTGAATACTCGTAGATGTTGAGTTCAAGGGAAGACTTGCTAATGTCGTTTACCGGACGGGGAAGTCCGGATCCGACAGACTGGTTATCGGAACGACTTAGCGAAGTGCCGCTTGCTACTGTAGGCAGATGAATTTTGTTACCGCCCTGGCGAGCCAGCGTTTCGTAGCTGCGGTCGAACATACCTTGCAGATCAGGATCCTCATAGAGGTTCTGATATATTGCATCCGACCAGAGTTCTTTGATAAATCCCATTTTCTTATCTCCAAATAGTTAAGTATTGAGTAAACTCTTATTTCTGGTTTTCTTTCTTCTTATCTTTTTTTACATCGCCGCCGTTTTTCTTTGGTGCAGTATTTGAACCCTTTTTATTGGCAGCTTTAAGAGCTTGATTAATCATTTGCCCAAACTCTTTTTCGGTATAAGTTGTGCCGGTTACCTGACCTAATCTTTTTAAGAATTCTTGTAACATTTTTATGTCTCCGATTGTTTAACAAGATCCCGACTTTCGTCGGGACAAAATTATTCTTCAGTCGCGGCTGCTTCTTCGAAGCGCTTTTCCTTAAGCTCTTTAAGCAGCTCGGGATTCTCTTCTTTTAACTTCTGATAGAGAACAGGGTCTTTAACTACCTGAGCGTAAGTTAGCGGCTTGCCTTGCGGATCTTTCGGAATGGTTATCTGCTTGTTAAGCTGCAGCACAGGAAGTTTCTCGACGAATGCTCTCAAGCCGTCTGCATTCTTGTAGAATGTTCCCGGCTTGTCTGCAGTCCCGACCAGATCTTCTTTCTGCGAAGGCATTACCTTCTTGTCTCTTACTGCCTGCTCGAAAACATCGATGGCTTTCTGCTCATCAACCTGGTCCAACCTGGTTACAAGCTTGTTAACAACTTCGGTAAGCTGCTTAATATCCTCATTGCCGCCTTCGTTACCATTACCGTTATTATCAAGCTTGATGAGCTTAATTGCTTCCTTCAAAGCGTTGGCGGTTTCGGCGAACTCGTCTTTTTCTTTCAGCTTATCGGTCATTTCGGTAAGCTTGGTTATTGCCTGTTCCGGCGTTGCGTCTTCTTTGAGTCCTAAAACTTTGCACAACTGGATGAATTGTTCTTTGTTCATGACTAATTCCTCGTTCTTAATTTTTAATGTGTAAACTTTAATGTCTTCTTTTCCGTTGAGTTTTATTTTTTTGATTTTGCTGGCAGGAAAATTTGTAACTGCAACTGCGGCGAGGTAAGGAACTTTCTTTCCCTCTATCTCTGCCATTTCAATTTCTGCTGAAGCATAACGATAACTTTTACCATCGTAGTAGAGTTTTAAGAATTCTTCGTCTTCCGGAAGAACCTGGAGTGTGTCGCCTTTAACACGGACGGCTTTTATCCAGGCAAGCGCATTTAAATTATTAATGAGTTCACCCTTTTCATTGAATTTGCGATGTTCTGGAATAAACGGCGCCTGCTGAAAGTTCGGGTCATAATACTGCGCCATTAACTGAAGATCCTGCACGGTTACATTGCCTTGCGGATAGTCGCCTGCTTTTAATATTTCAATCCATTTTTCCATTGTTGATTTTTTTGTTTGAAGTTCTGCAATCAAATTATTTAAGGAAAAGCAATCTGTAAAGAAGATAAAAGCTATATCTATCCGTTTGGATAAATCTATCCGTTTTTTAGTGTATTTGAACAAAAAGCAAACTTATTTTAGAAATAAAAGAGTTTTAATTATGCCGAACTTAACTGGTTACTACATAGACGAAGACGATTTAAAGCCGTATATGCCGAGCGAAGAGCTTACGGCAATTACGGAAACGATTGATACACAATCCGGCGAAACCAATGTGCAGATGGCAATTATAAATGCATGTTCGATTGCAGATACTTACCTGCAGAACCATTACGATCTGCCGCTTGCGGCATCACTTAAGACGGAAGCGTTGAAAGGAGCGCTTGCAAAGATTGTTGTATGGGAGATCTCGGGCAATTATTCATCGATAAGCGAAGAGGTGAGAAGAATAAGAGAAAAGAATTACGACGATGCGATGAATTATTTAAGAGGTTTGGCAGACGGCAGCATTCATCTTATTGACGAAGGCAACGACACGAATGAAGCCGATAAATATTATGCAGATTCTAATCAAAGGATACAACGGAATTTTTATTGATGGATCAGCGGGCACGGTTAGATAAAGCTACTGCGGATTTTATTAATGGTTATAAAAATCTGCTTAACGAAAAGATGATTAAACCGTTTGAAAAGTTCAAAAGGATTTTAGATAAAGGCGGAAGCTTAACGCCGAACCAGCACAACTATCTTGATGGGATGTATGAAACTGTAATGGGAAAATTAACCGGAGAAAAGGTTGACGTTCACGTCGATCTGAAATTTAAACATAAAACAAACCTTCATTATTAAAGGAGACATGATCATGTTGAAAAAAATCTCATTCGGCATACTGCTGATTTTTATGGTATTGCTTTTTACAAGCTTTACCGATGCGCAGACCACCAGGACCGAAGTAGCCGACGGCAACTACATAATTTCATCGAGTAACATCGGTTACCTGGATGGAACCGGGACGGTTTATACCGAGCCGTTTGTTGTTGCCGACCAGGATGCTTTTAGCTGGGTTACTTATCCCTGGACTTATTCGATTACAGGAACAGTTCCGACTACCGGGACTATTAAAGCAAGAATGTATCTGCAAGCTTCATTTAGCAACTCAAGTAATTTTACAGACATAGATACGATAACGGTTGCTAGTGACATCCTTTCGACCACGCCGGCAGAAGGGACCTTTGATATGAATAATAAAAAATATCCTTATTACAGGTGGAAATTTGTAGGGCAGTCTGGCAACGCAGATAGTGTTACCGTAACGGTTAAACTTTGGAACCCGAAAAAAGAGTAAGCGTTAATAGGGTTAATATTAACGCTATTAACGGTATTAGCGTTTTAAAACACGTGGTGTAACGGCAGCACAAAGTCCGATCTGCGCAGGGACTTCGTCCGGGTTCGATTCCCGGCGTGTTTTCTATGTTTACAACAGTAATAGACGACATAATTACTACGATTCAATCGGTTCCGGATTACGAGCCGAACTCGGTTAAGCGCGGAGAGCCGGGCAAGGTAAGCACGGTTAAGAAAAACGGCTGCCTTGTTATGCCCGACTTCAAACCGCCGGCTAACTTCCCGAATGAGGAAGGAGCTTATCCGCGCCAGGTTCCGCTTACCGCAAACTGCTTTGTTATTGCGGCTCATAAAAAAACGCTGCAGGATGCTGAAGATGCAGTGATGGATTTGGTGGAGAAGACAATTTCAAAAGTAACTGAAACCGAAAACAAAATTAGTATGAACGGCAATCATAAAAATTTTTACTGGGAGTTTACAGACATCGAATGGGTTGAACGAAGCGCATCGCTGTGTGTTGTTGCTATAGAATTTACAGTTAATCTGCAGGTGTAAAATGAACAAGAAGAAAAAAAAGAAAAAAGTTCTGGTCGCCAGACCGGAGCGTGAGATAATTTTAGAGTTTGTGCATCTCGGCAGAGGGCACGTTAAAGAAAAAGAAAAGTTAGCCGACGAGCTCGGCATCTCACTCAGCACTCTTAAATACAGAGTTAAAAAATTCTTAAACGGCGAAGGCATCGGAAGAAAAACCAGAGCCGATAAAGGCATACCGAAGAAAGACCCCGATATCAAAACAAAGCTTGAGTTCTTTGCAGAGCTTGCGATGGGCACAACCGTGGATGATGCAGCGGCAAAGCTCGGTTTGAGTGAGCACCAGGGAAACATGCTTGCAAAAGAATTTAAGAAGCAGGACCGCTGGAAAGCACTGCGCAATGCTCCGCAGTTGGAGTCTCTTAAGGATTTAATAAAAGATGTCTTCCGGATAGACCTGGCATTAGTTGACGCCGAAATGCACGGCGCTTTTGTCGTTAAGACAAAAGATGTCGTTATATCGATACCGACTGAGGAGCTCAATGATATAAAAACGATATTGGCACACTGCTTGCAGCGGGATAAGATGGCGGGGGTTGATCCTGCTTACCGTAATTACACAAAAACAGATTTAATGAACGCCAGGATTTACTATCTCAAGGAAGAACTCCTTGAGAAAAAGAATGTTACAGAATTTTCACGCCTGCACCGGGCTGTAAAACCTTCCACTCCGGAAAAGCAGTTAGATCTAAAGCTCGTTTATGCAATCATCGACCGGTTGAATCCCGGTTTGGATGAGCCGCAGAAGATAAAAATAATTAAAGAAGAATTTGAGAAGTTAAAAATTGACTAACTTCAGCAAAATAATTGAGCAGGTAAAACGAAGAGAGCAAGAGCTTGAGGAACGCCGGCAGCAGCTTAAA
>JAJRSV010000240.1 GCA_024278655.1 Bacteroidota bacterium
AACAAGAGTTGTAACTAATTGCCCGGTAATATTATAGACTTTTAACGAAACAAACGTTCTTTTTGGAACGTCGTACGGTGCAGCCGTAGCCGGGTTAAACGGATTCGGGAAGTTCTGTTCGAGCGAAAAAGTTTTCGGCAGTAAGTCGTTGCTGTTGTTTTCAACATCCATAACCGGCGAAGTAATGTAAGCGGTTACCATAAGGTTTCCGAAAGTGAAATCCTGCCAGCCGTTTGTTGCGGTATAGTACATTCCTCTGTTCTGATTCGGTGAACTGTTGTCGACACCAATGCCGGGCGCACCGGGTGAATCAGGCAGATAGTTTATAACTACCCAAAAGTCGCCTGTTTCCAAAAGTGGCGGATCCTCGCCGGGCAGAGTAAACTGTAGTGTGCCGAACGGAAACGCCTGCGGTGCGTGCACGCGGTATGGTCCTGCTAATGTATCTTCAGGAAGTCCGTTTTTGTTATCCTGAATTGTCAAATCGAATTCCGCCGTACTATTTACAAGTGTTTCGATTCGCATTACCCTTGTAGGATAAAATGTAGGAGTAAACAAAATCCCAAACTTGTTATCATCGTAATTGAAATCTACAACGAAGAAAGCTTCCCACGTACCATCGTCATAGGTAATAGGTGTGAGCGGCGGGTCTTCACAAGAAAAGTTACCGACCGGCTGACTTTCCGGTCCAATCATTTCAAGAGTATCGACTGTAATAGAAGCTTTAAAACTGTACTCATACCAACTGTTGCAAATCACATCGTTGTCCAGAAATGTTTGGACTCCGGTTTGAAAAGTTTGAAAGAGCGAACCGTTTTTATATAACAATATTTCCGGTTGAACGGGTAGGGGATCGTTGTTTATTCCTTCCGTCGGGTCAGTCCAGTTGACTAATAAATCCAATCCCTGCTTTTCTACGGTTATATTCGTAGGTGGTTTGGGCGGAGCAATTAACGAAACATCCAAACCCACGTTTGCAAAATAAAGCGGATTGAAAATGCTGTGCATATCCTGAGGCCACCAGCCGTCGAAGATTGGCTGACCGCTTTGGCGGGCGACAATGAACGCACCCAAGCCAACAATTTTATCTGGCCCGTAAACCTGCACTTGATATCCTTCGAAGAAACCGAGCGGAATAGCAACCTCGCCCTGCAGATATCCGTTAACATCGCTGAACTCAACTTCCGCATTTTCAATTGTTCGTACGGTATACTCAGGAATTTTTCTGAATCGTAAATCTGCTCCGGAGGGATGCCAGTAAGCCCAGAAGTTTCCTTCGATAAAATTATATGTCGAGTCGAAGGTATTGTTATGGTTATCATCAAAGTATAATCCGAATCCTTCGTTGTCGTCTAATGCTGTGTTCAGAAAATCTTCGCCTGCAACGTAAAGCATTTTGTTAACCGTATCGAGTTTGAAGTACATATATGCAGACCCCAAAGGTTTCGGGTTTCCGTCATAGCCAAGCGCATCCGAAACATCAATTCTTATAGCATCATCCCATTCACCCGGTGAAATTATTCCGTCTATAACCGGCGAAGAGGTTTGATACGGCACATCGAAATCGAAGATGAGTAAACTATCGTTTAACGAACCCATGGCTTCATTCGAATATTCACTTTCGCCAAGGTCGTTGAAAACTGAAATTACATAGTAATAATTCCTTAAAGGTAAAACTGCCGAATCGAGATAACTTGTTTCGGTTACGGGAACCGATGCCACTTTATTGTAAGGACCGCCCGGCACAAGTCCCTTGTAAATTGCAATACTATCGATACCGGATGGTGCATTCAGTTTACCTTCGAACAGGTTTGACAGAATACCTGTTTGTTGCTTTCCATCTAAAGTAGATATTGAATTTAACTTATCAATTTTACCGGAGAGATTTAACGGGTCGGTTATAAAGCCAATCAATTGGGGTGATAGATTGTTCGGATTATTTCCGCTCCACATTAGCAGTATTCCGTCATTCATTCCTTGCGATGCGGTGAGCGTTGGCGGTGTTGTATTGAACGGGTCCATTTGAATATTAACACCTGAAGTTGTATCGCCGTCGGTAACGGAAATGTTAACTGCTCCTCCAAAATTGTAACCGGGTTTGCTTGTCTTCAAATCGTAGGTGCCGGCTGGAATATTAGGAATCAAAAAGCTGCCGTCGGGGTTGGTAACAGCAGAGCGGTTTGTTCCTAATGCTTCGACTAATACGCCGCTGTCATCGGTAGTGTTGGTTAAATCGACCGTGCCGCTTATGAAACCGCCGCCTAAATTTACATCGACAAAATAAACTGCGCCTCCGTTTCCGAATACACGTGCATGAACGGCTTTTCCTCCGGCATAAACTCTTTTACCGTCGTTTGAAATATCAACTGAGAAAAATGAGCCGGGAGAATATTGTTCGAATGTTACATCTCCCGAAGTAACATCGAATACAAGT
Organism: Bacteroidota bacterium; assembly: GCA_024278655.1. GTDB lineage: Bacteria > Bacteroidota > Ignavibacteria > Ignavibacteriales > Ignavibacteriaceae > BMS3ABIN03. The sequence goes on from JAJRSV010000240.1 coordinate 2,435, forward strand.
AAATCGGGTAGTGTATTTGAAATATCGCCCCAGGTAGAAACTGCGGCAACACTGCCGTCATCCGAAATAGCTGTACCCGTAACAAGATCACCTGTATTGGGATAAATCCAAACCGGTTCGCCGCCGCTGAAAGTATCGAAAGCCATTACCGAGCCGTTATATTCATTACCGCTTAAGAAGAGTAACGAACCGGCAATAACTTTGCTTCCGTCTGCAGAAATGGCGGGAGCGTAAGCCCAGTTAATATAAATTCCGGCAGGAACATGATATTCCCAAAGCGTAACATATTCACCTGATGCGGCATCAAAGCTTCGTGTAATAACGTAGCCGGATAAATCGGCGGTAACAATTATTTGTCCGTCGCCGCTTATTGCTACGGGCGATTCCGTGTTGTCTATAAAGTGAGTCCATATTGTTGAACCGTCGCCGCTGTTCAAAACATAAAGTTGATTTCGTGAATTAACCACAACGTGCGAATTATCGGCAGAGATATTTACACCCGTCCATGATGCTTCGTTAAAATCTTTTGTCCAGAGAACGGAAGGTGTTCCGGAAGCATCGATAGCATATACACGGGATGTTGAATTACCGAGCTGTGCACTTGCAAGGAATATAATAAGCGAACCGTCCCTCGAAACTTTTACCGGACCGGCTCTGAATGAATCGGCAACAATAATTTCGAAAAAAGTGTTTCCATTTAAAGGATCGATAAGATGAAACATATTCCCGTCGCTTTCCGCAACAACGGTTCCGTCATCTGAAACACTGACATATCCGTCATTGGAACCAGTAAAATATTCCCAAACCGGATTCCCGCTTGTTTCGTAATAATATGATATCCGTTGATTGTTTAATGTCCATGCAGTTGTGGCAAAATGTCCGTCTCCGCTTACATCCTGGCGCGATGCTATTGCATCAGGGTCTTGTGCTGACCAGAGAAGATTTCCTCCTAAAATTTTTCTTCCTGTTAACTTATCACTTTTCCATCCCTGCAAATGTTTTTGCAGCGATTCCCGGTCATATATATTTTGTTTTGCAGTAGTTGTAATCTTTTGTTTACCGGATTGCGTGATGATATTAGAACCTGTGGTATTGGCTTGCTGCCCAAGCAGTAACGGAGTGACCGAAAGAAGAAGAAATGCAATAAATAGTTTTGAAAATGTAGAAGTTCTCATATCCGACTCCTCCCTGGAATGTTTGTATTTTAACTGAAATAATAACTCTTCCGAATCAGTAAAACTCAATTTGCCGGGAAATCAGATTAACCACTCAGCTAATGAGCAAACTAAAATTAAATTAAATCGAAGGAATATCAAAACGAATAATTGGGAAAGCAGTTGTCAAGTTCCTGAAAACATTTCATAAAATTACAACTGTATTATCAATCTTTTTTTATTAATTTATTATTTAATAGATTTGATTTAACAAAAATTCACATTTAATTAAGTATGCAAACATTTACCGGCGTAGATTATTATAACATCGAATCTCTTCTGAGCGAGGAAGAGGTATTAATCCGGAATACCGTTAGGGATTTCGTTTCGAAAGAGATAATCCCGATTATCGAAAAGCACAACCGTGAGGCGACTTTCCCGATTCATCTTGTGCCTAAAATTGCCGAACTTGGATTGCTCGGCACTACAATTCCAGAAAAATATGATTGTGCCGGACTGAACTATGTTACATACGGTTTGGTTGCACAGGAGCTTGAAAGAGGTGACAGCGGAATCAGGAGTTTTGTATCGGTTCAGAGTTCGTTGGTTATGTATCCTATTTTTGCTTTCGGAAGCGAAGAGCAGAAAGAAAAGTGGCTTCCGCAATTGGCTAAAGGCGAGAAAATAGGGTGCTTCGGTTTAACGGAACCGGATTACGGTTCAAATCCTGCCGGAATGGTTACTAAAGCCGAAAAGGTTGACGGCGGTTACATTATGAACGGCGCAAAGATGTGGATAACAAACGGCACTATTGCCGATGTAGCTGTTGTTTGGGCAAAACTTGACGGGGTTGTTCGCGGCTTTTTGGTTGAGAAAGGTTTTAAAGGATTCTCAGCTCCCGAAATGAAAGGTAAGCATTCGCTTCGTGCATCGGTAACATCGGAACTTATTTTTGAAGACGTTTTTATTCCGGAAGAAAACCTGCTGCCTAAAACGGTTGGATTAAAGAATGCGTTGATGTGTCTTAACCAGGCGAGGTTTGGAATAGCGTGGGGAGTGGTTGGTGCAATGATGGCTTGCTACGATACGGCGCTTAATTACGCAAAGACAAGGGTTCAATTCAGTAAACCGATTGCTGCATATCAATTAACGCAGGAAAAGTTGGTTTATATGCTTACTGAGATTACAAAAGCGCAACTGCTTAACCTTCAGTTAGGAAGAATGATGGATAACGGCACGGCAAAGTATTATCAGGTTTCGCTTGCAAAAAGGAATAACTGTGAAAAGGCGTTGGAAATTGCAAGGATTTCGCGCGAGATTTTAGGAGCTAACGGAATAATAGATGAATATCCGATTATGCGGCATGCGGCTAATCTCGAATCGGTTAAGACTTATGAAGGTACTCACGAGATGCATACTCTCATTGTCGGGGAAAATATAACCGGATTCTCTGCCTTCGATTAAAATCAGAATATCCAAAAATTAATTATATGTAAACTAATGCTTGATACTAAAACAATACAAGAAGGATTAACATTCGACGACGTACTTTTACTCCCGGGTAAATCATCCGTGTTACCGCGGGATGTGAATTTGGCTACGTATTTAACAACCGGGATAAGATTAAATATCCCTTTGCTCTCTGCTGCAATGGATACTGTTACCGAATCGGAAATGGCAATTGCAATGGCTCGTGAAGGAGGTATTGGAATACTGCACAAAAACATGAGTATTGAAAAGCAATGTGAAGAGGTTGATCGGGTTAAGAGATCCGAAAGCGGAATGATTCAGGACCCCGTAACACTTACTCCCGACAAAACCATTCACGAAGCTTTGGACCTGATGAAAAAATACAGAATTTCCGGCATTCCTATTGTCGATGGTTCGCATAAGTTAGTTGGAATTCTTACAAACAGGGATTTGCGCTTTGAACCGAATGTTAAATTGAAAGTAGCTGACCTGATGACAAAAGAAAATCTGGTTACTGCTCCGATGGGCACGACACTGGAAAAAGCTGAAAAAATATTGCAGAAATATAAAATTGAAAAGCTTCCGGTTGTTGATAAAAAAGGAACACTGAAGGGCTTGATAACGTTCAAGGATATAATGAAAAAGAAAAGGCACCCTTATGCATGCAAGGATGAACACGGAAGATTACGGGTGGGAGCAGCAGTTGGTGTTACATCGGATGTAATTGATAGAATTTCAGCACTCGAAAATGCCGGAGCTGACGCGATTGTAATTGATACGGCTCATGGGCATTCAAAGGGTGTTATTAAGACAATTAAAGCTGTTAGGAAAAAATTTAAATACATTCAGCTAATTGCCGGAAATATTGGCACTTACGAGGCAGCACTTGAACTTTTAGATTGCAAGGTTGATGCTATTAAAGTAGGAATCGGTCCGGGTTCAATTTGTACAACGCGTGTTGTTGCCGGTGTTGGAGTTCCGCAGATAACAGCTGTAGCCCAAACCGCCCGTGCTGCTAAAAAATACGGTATTCCCGTTATTGCCGATGGTGGCATAAAGCAAACAGGCGATATTCCCAAAGCAATTGCAGCGGGAGCATACAGTGTGATGATAGGCGGATTGTTTGCAGGAGTTGAGGAGAGTCCCGGCGAAACAATCCTTTACGAAGGAAGACGATTCAAATCATACAGAGGTATGGGTTCGTTGGGTGCAATGAAGGAAGGAAGCAAAGACAGGTATTTTCAGGATGTTGAAGATGATATTTCGAAGTTAGTACCGGAGGGGGTTGAGGGAAGAGTTCCCTATAAAGGACCGTTAGAGGATACGGTTTATCAATTGGTTGGTGGTTTAAGGGCTGCGATGGGTTATTGCGGTACGAAGAACATTGATGAGTTGCGAAAGAAAGCTAAATTTATCAAAATAACTTCAGCGGGTTTGAGGGAAAGTCATCCGCACGATGTAATAATAACCAAAGAAGCTCCGAATTACCATACTTAAATTTTTTGAGGATTTGGGAGAAAAATGTTTAAGATTCTGGTAATTGCTTACTATTTCCCGCCGTTGGGTCTTAGTGGCGTTCAGCGAACTTTAAAGTTCGTTAAGTATATGAAGAATTATAATTGGGAACCGACTGTTATAACAACCGGTAACGTCGGTTACTTTGCTCACGACGATTCGCTCGCCAGGGAACTGGAGGATTCGAAAATTCGTGTAATAAGAACAGAAGGTAAAGACCCGAATTCCTTACTGTCGAAATACGGAACCATTAAGCTTCCGAAGGAATCGATAAGAAAGTTTTTTAATAAGTTAAGTCAAACCTTTTTCATTCCCGATAATAAAATATCGTGGGCTAAAAAAGCTTACGCAAAAGCCGAAGAACTGCTTAAACAGGAAAACTTCGATGCCGTTTTTGTTACCGCTCCTCCGTTTTCGGCTTTTCATGTTTTCAGCCAGATAAAAAAGAAATTCGATATTCCCTTAATCATCGATTACCGAGACCTTTGGTACGGCAGCTATTTTGCTTTTTATCCTACTCCGTTGCATAAATCGCTTCATAAAAAAATGGAGTACAATGTTCTTAAAGCTGCCGATAAGATAATTGTTACCAACCGGAAGATAAAAGAGAAACTGATAAACAATTACCAGTTTTTAACTTTCAATGATGTGGTAATCATAACTCACGGTTTCGATCCGGAAGATTTTGAAAAAGCAAAACCTGTTCCCAAACACAGCAACCGGATGGTGCTTACTTACTCGGGAATCTTTATGGTGTACAATACTCCTAAATATTTTTTGAAGGCATTTAAAGAATTAAGCGTTGAAAAACCTGACGTTGCGAAAAATATCGAACTGCATTTTGTGGGATTCCTGAGGAAAGAAAACTATAAATTGGTTAAAAAACTTAAGCTGCAGGAGTTTGTTTACGATCATGGGTATGTCGATCATATCGATGCGGTTTCTTACTTATTGAGTTCGGATGTACTTTGGATGATGATTGGGAAAAGGAAAAACATCGATGCAATATTACCCGGCAAGTTGTACGAATACATCGGGACAAAGAAACCGATAATTGCCTGTGTGCCCGACGGTGCGGCTAAAATAGCTGTTTCCGATTATCCGGCTTCATTCGTATGTCCTCCCGACGATATTCAGGAAATAAAAAATACTATTTTAAAAGTTTACGAGTTATATAAAAGCAATCAGCTTCCTTCGGTTGACGATGAATATTTAGTGAAATTCAGAAGGGATTACTTAACTGAACAATTAACCAAAGAGTTACAGTTTCTGATAAGGGATGAGGTACAATGAACGTAGCGGTGATAGGTTCGGGCGGTAGGGAACATGCCTTAGCATTAAAAATTACAGAGAGCAGTTTGCTCGGTAAGCTTTATGTTATGCCCGGCAATCCCGGAACCGCTGCAATTGCAGAGAATGTGAATCTTAATGTTTCCGATAAAGAATCCGTAATAAAATTCTGTTTGAATAACTCGATTGATTTGGTCGTAATCGGTCCGGAGCAGCCGTTGGTTGACGGTTTGGCAAATGCATTAAGAATGGTCGGGATAAATGTATTCGGTCCGGACAGTGCTGCGGCAGAAATTGAAGCACACAAGTCGTTTGCAAAATATATAATGAGCAAAGCCGGGGTTCCCACAGGAAAGTATATTGAGTTTAACGCTACAAAGTATGATGTTGCCGTTGATTATCTTAAGCAAAAAAAATATCCTTGCGTTATAAAAGCCGACGGGCTGGCTGCAGGTAAAGGCGTTTCGATTTGTAACTCGCCGGAAGAAGCGGAAGAAGCATTAAAGTCGATGTTCATTCAAAAAGTGTTCGGAGATTCGGGAGAAAAAGTTTTAATAGAAGAATTTTTGGAAGGCGAAGAAGCATCGGTTTTTGCAATTACCGACGGAAATAATTTTGTGATTTTACCCTCATCGCAGGATCATAAACGGATAGGGGACGGCGATACCGGAAAGAACACCGGCGGCATGGGCGCTTACGCTCCGGCTCCAGTAGTGACAACTAAAATGATGGAAATTATCGCATCAAAAATAATAGCGCCTACATTGCAGGCATTGAATTCCGAAGGAAAGAAATTTATCGGATGTCTTTACGCCGGATTGATGATTACCGAGGATGGTCCGAAGGTAATAGAGTTTAACTGCCGCTTCGGTGATCCGGAGACACAGGTAGTGCTTCCGCTGTTAAAAGGTGATTTTCTTAAGATGTTATATTCAGCAGCAAAGGGTAAATTGGACAGCGAAGCAGTTGAGTATGCAGGTGGATGTGCAGTTTGTGTTGTTGCCGCCTCAAAAGGGTATCCCGAAAGTTATGAGAAAGGTTTTGAAATAACCGGGCTTGATAACCTGCCCGAAAATATTATTGTATATCACGCTGGTACTAAAGAAGAAAACGGAAAAATCTTAACTAACGGCGGCAGGGTTTTGGGAGTTACGGCGGTACTTGAACAAAACAATTTAGCCGAAGCTAAAAAACTTGCTTACGAAGCACTGCAAAAAATTCATTTCGAAAATATCTACTACCGAACCGATATAGCAGATAAAGCTATAAAGTAATACATACAAAACATTTCGCCGAATCGAACAGGAATTGATTAAGATAGATAGTATAAAACTATATGAGTGATTAATCGTTGACTCACACTTCCTGCCTGTTTCCTCCGTCAGATTATTTAGTCTCGTTAGAGACGACCTATGTGTAGCACGGCAGGGAACTGCCGTGACAGAAAGAAAAGACAAAAGCAAAAGTTCCATCGGAACGGTCTATTGCAGAAGATAAAAGAGTAAAGTAAAAAGAGTAAAGATAGTATGTGATGGTATGCTCTCTCGTCAAC
>JAJRSV010000241.1 GCA_024278655.1 Bacteroidota bacterium
GGTTGATTTAAACCATAAGCAGGGTCGATTAAAACCGTTTGATAGCCCAACGATTTAACGGCGCCGTAAATTGCCTTGCCCGATGCTTTCGATACTTCCCTTTCGGGCGATGTGCCGCCTACAAAAATTGCTATTTTCAAATCGTTCCTTTTCATATTCATTACAAGAGAAAAGAGATTGTACGTTAATCGTAAACATTCCGGCGGTCTATTTTAATACCGTACGTTTCTTCCGAAATTTCCAAAAGCTTTTTAATATCTTCTTTCGAAAGCTGCTTTGGCGAACCTAACATCTTTGCTACAAAAATTGTTTTTGCCGTATGCTCAAGTTTTTCCATTTTGTAGTAAGCATCATCAAGGTCTTTGCCCAAAGTAAGTGCACCATGATTTTCAAGCAGGTAAGCCCACGAATGTTCAATATAAGGTTCGAGACTCAACGGTAAATCATTAGTCGAAGGTGTTCCGTAACGGCAGAGCGGAACTTTTCCCAATGTTAATATAACTTCCGGAAAGTAATGTTCAATCATTCCTTCACCGAGCAGACTGAAAGCAGTTGCATAAACCGGATGACAATGAACAACTGCGTTAACATCAGGGCGCCGTGAGTAAGCAAACAAGTGAAGTTTAAACTCTGTAGTAAGCTTACCTTCACCTTTAAGAAGAGCACCGCTCATATCGAACTCAAGTATGTCGGCTTCGGTTACCTGCCCTTTATTCACCCCTGAGCGAGTAAACAGAACCGTGCCGCGGGATGTAATTAACGATACGTTTCCGTCGTATGCGGAAACAAACCCTTTCTCGTAAACTCTATGGCACACTTCAACAATTTTATCTACTTCCCGCATTTGCTTTCCAACATCTCCATTAGTTGCATATTTATCAAACCGTCTTCGCCGGTTACAGCCGGAGTTTCGTGATTCAGAAATGATTTTTGAACCGACCTTAAAAGATAAAGCTGCTTGTTGCCTCGTTTGCGGAAACTCATCTTTGCTTCACCTTCGAGCTGAATGGTAAGCTTAACCGGCTGCTGTTTAACACCAATGAACCTTTCGATACTTATTGCTCCTTTGTGCCCGAGGACTTCGATACGGTTAAATGCTTTTTTATTATTGAAAGAAACATTAAAGTAGCCGTAACCGCTATCCTTAAACTTCACCAATCCGGCGGCAAAGTCATCGACTTCGCTTTTGTAAACAAGGTTATCTACGTAACCGTTGACATCTTCAATCTCTCCGCCGAAGTAACGCAGCAAATCAATCATGTGCGTTCCGAGATCTCTTAACGCACCGCCGCCGCTTAAGCTTTTGTTAAAACGAAAATTGCTGCCGGGCGGGAAATCCACATTAAAACTTAAGTTAATTGTTACAAGCTTGCCGAGTATTTGATTCTTAATTATATGTTTCGCTTTTATTACAAGCGGATGAAACCTGTGCACATAATTAACCGCTAACAGCACGTGGTTTTCTTCACACGCTTTAACCATTTCTTCTGCCTGCTGCGAATTAAGTGCAAGCGGTTTTTCGCAAAGAATGTGCTTGCCTGCTTTTGCCGCATTAATTACCTGCTCGTAATGGTCTGCATTAACACTCGCCACATAAACACAGTTTATATCCGAATTAAGGAACTCATCATAATTATCGAAGGCACCAACAGCACCTGATTTTTCAGCAAGCTCTTTAGAGCGTTTTAAGCTGTGACTATAAAGCGACACAAGTGTGCTTCGCCGTAAAAAAGCCAAAGCCGGAATGAAAGTATGCTCGGCATAATAGCCGCAGCCGGCAATTCCCCACTTTAATTTCTTAGCTCTCGGTCTTTTAATTTTAATCATTCGGTTTTAAACTCAAGTAAAAATTATTATGCAATCTGCTTAAACAACTTCAATCTGTCCATCAACATTTTAACCGGTTTTGAGTTTAGCATTATATAAAAATGCACGCTTGGAACATTTTTACTCAACAGCTCCTCGACCTGTTTTGCAGCCCATTCCACACCTATACTTAAAACATCTTCCGGCTTGGCAGCTTCCACTTCATCGGCTAAAGCATCGGGAATTGTTACGTGAAAGTTTTTAGGAATAGAATGAAGCTGTGCTTTAGAAGTAAGAATCTTCAAGCCGGGAATTATCGGTGCTTTAATCCCTTCATCCCTGCACTTTTTTACATAATCGAAATAGAATTTGTTATCGAAGAACATCTGCGTAACTATATAATCGGCACCGGCATCAATTTTTTGTTTAGCTACTTTAATATCGGCTTTTAAGTTGGGTGCTTCGAAATGCTTTTCCGGATAACCTCCAACACCCACGCAAAAATTTGTAGCTTTAGCATCAAGCAGCGAATCTTCGAGGTATTTCCCCTGGTTCATATCGATAATTTGCTTCACAAGGTCGAGTGAAAAATGATGGGTGCTTTTGCCGAGAGGAATTGGCTTCTCGTATCCGCTGTCGTCTCCGCGAACTGCAAGCACATTTTCAATTCCCAAATAATTCAACTCGATTAAAAAGTCTTCCGTCTCTTCTCTCGTAAACCCTTTCACAAGTATGTGAGGCACTGCATCAACATTATATTTGTTCTGAATCAAAGCACAAATGCCTAATGTGCCGGGACGTTTTCGTTTAACTTTTTTCTTTATTCCGTTCGGGGTTTCTTCGTAAATCACTTCGGCAGAGTGACTTGTGATATCGATAAAAGGCGGTGCGTATTTTGTAATTTCATCCAACACCGATAGAACGCTTTTTATATCTCCGCCTCTCTTGGGTGGAATCAATTCGAAGCTGATAAACGGCTCTTTTGCCTCTTCTAAATGCTCTATTACCTTCATTTCATTCTTTTATTTTTTAATAAACTTTAATTTAATATAATTCTGGATAAAGTTCTCGGTAAAATAAAATTACAAGATTACAGTATTGCAAAATTACAAGATTATTCAGTTTACATTTAACATTTGACGTTTGATAAAAAGATTAAAGATTTAAATGATTGGTTGAATGGGTGATTGAATGAATGATTTGTATAATATCAACATTGCTATGTTTTACAATAAATTACAATGAATGACAATAAATGACTACTTATGACCCACCTACACTCGATAAATCGAGTTACGGTGGACAGGCTATGAATGAACAGTCTCCGCTTCGCTTAGCCGTGATAAACAATGAGGAATGACTGTTGACTGATGACAGTTTAAATCATCAGGAACAACACATCCATCTATAAAGCATAAATTGACTAAATATTTTTCAAGGAGAAAGAATAAGCAGCTTGTTTGCCGGATTTTTTATTTTGTTTTCATCAGTCGATATCTTCATATATTTCCCCTCAAGCCACATCAATGTCATATCATCGTAATGGTCGCTAATAACGTTACCTGATTGTCCTGTTGTAAGTATCAGATAAAACTCATCGGGATTTGCAAAATCATAAATAAAACGCATCGACGGTCCCAAATCATTCTCAAATTCTTCATGCCTGAATACCGGGTATTTTTCTATGCTTTCCGAAAACGGGTATTCGGTATTGAACAAAGTTGTGCCATCGCCGCCAATTTCGTAAGGACCGATATTAATAAACTTATCAAGCAGCGACACATTACCGCTGAATGGATGTTTGAAAACAACTTTATGCAACTTACCCCACTGCCACTCTTTTACTTCTTTACCGAATTTACTTTCCAAAAATGTTAAAGCATCGGCTACACTTTTTCTGATAATTTCATCCCGGTTTTCCCTTGCTTCGGTATTTACGTCATCCCACCAAGCCGATGACGGATTGTTCAACACTTTAAGGATACTACGGTAAGGAACGTTAGCCATAAACACAAATTGATTGAACAGGTCGCTGCCCATTTCATCTTCGTAAATGTTTTTCATCAGATATTTAAAAGTTGTAAGATAAATAGCGGGCGCCTGACTATATTTATCTATTTCGTAGTTCCATTCTTTCAACAGCTCCAGCGAAAGTTTTAAGTTTTCATCGGTGATTTTAACATCATTAAAAGCATTTAAAATATACTTCACTATCTTTTTTGCATAAAGAGAAACGAAATCCATCTGGTATTTTTTGAAATCATCCGGTGAGTGTTTCTCTTTCGACTTGATCAGTTCGGTTATTCTGTCAATCCGGGAAGAAGGTTCCCATAAATTCGAAATGTGATATTTAAACTCCTTAACGGTTTTGTTGTTTGCCGATGCAATATAGTTTTGCGGCGGATTAAAAAGCGCGGGAAGTTTATTTCTGTCCACAAATCCTTTCCAATCGTTTTCCGAAGTCGTTCCGTCGAACACAAATGAAATGTTGTTTGTACTCCTTATGGGCAAAGCGCCGCCGAACAGGTAGCCGATGTTTCCTTCCTTATCGGCGTAAACAAAATTTTGTCCGGGCACATTAAAAAGCTGAACCCCTTCTTTAAACTCCTGCCAGTTTTTTGCTTTGTTAATTTTAAGCAGGGCGTAAGTTTCATCGCTGAATTCATTCCCCAGCCAGCGAATGCTCATCGGGGGATAACCTTTGTGCTCTTCGTTATAAACAAAATTATACGGATAGATTTCGGAAATAATAGGTCCCCGGTGAGTTGATTTGATTGTTACCGGAACAGGTTTAGCATCCTTTACAAATATTGTATCCTCAATAATATTTAAATCTTTCCACTCGCCGTCGAGCAGGTATTTTGTTTCGGAAGAATCCAGCTTTTCGAGATAGAAGTCGCAATCGTCCAACATAATATTTGTAAGAACCCATGAAATATTTTCATTCTTGCCGATAACAATTCCGGGAGCACCCGGCAGCGAAACTCCGGCTACATTCCATTCTGGAGAATTAATTACAACAGCATACCATTTACCCGGTGCACTGAAAGCAAGATGCGGATCGTTGGCAATAACCGGACTGCCGGAAACGGACTTCTGTGCATTCACAACCCAGTTGTTCGAACCTATGTGTGTGCCGGTTGATCCGATAAACTCGCGAAACAACCTGTCGGTTTGAATGAGTGAAGTGTTTATTTGTGCAAACTTTTCTATTTCATCCGGGATTATGGTTGCGCCGTTCTCCGAATATTCGGGAAAGATATCCTCAACTTTATCTTTGCCTAACTTCTGAACCAAATCGGTAAACATTAAATCTGTCCACCAGCTTATGTTTAATTCCCATGCCATCATCCTTACTACAATTATGCTGTGTACAGGTGTCCACTCTTCCGGTTGATAACCTAAAACATCAAATTCAAAAGTATAATTATTTACTGCTTGTTTTATGTAAAGATTAACTCCTTTCGAGTACGCTTCCAACAGCCGTCGTGCTTCGGGATTCATCTTTTGCAAAATCATTTCGGCAGTTCGTTCTATTCCCACAGTCCGGAACATCATATCGAACGGAAGCGCTTCGATTCCGAGAACCTCACTCAACCTTCCTTCACCGGCACGACGGATTAAATCCATCATAAACATTCTTTCCTGCGCGTGAAGATAGCCCATTGCAAAAGCGGCGTCCTCCTCGTTGTTTGCAAAAATATAAGCTACCGCCAGACTGTCCCTGTAAATCTCAACGTTGTCTTTTAATCCTTCGGCTTTAAGCGTTCCCTCATACAAAGGAAGCGAAGCAGCAAGCAGCCGGTAAAATATAAATCCGCCCACTACGGTTAATACCAGCAGCGAACCGAAAATTCCGATAGTAACTTTTTGCCAGGGTTTCATAATAATAAGTATTGAATGAATGTTGCAAATATAAAAAATAAATTAAAGGTTAAGGAGTTAATGCCCAAATTGATATTAACTTAATTATTCATTTGATACGTAATAACTTTTTCAACATATTTATTTGCTTTGCTTCATTCATAAAAAAATTTTCGGACATTACATATTTTTTTTGACTTTATATATAATTAATTATTATATTTGTTTTAACACATAACATACAAGGCAAATTAAAGATTCCCTTTTGGTTAGCCCCCCTCATAACATTCATTGCAAACCATTAAATTCTGCTCATGGTTAAATAACATAATTAATAATAATTTAAAGTAGGTTCATATGAAGATTTTATCTTTTCTTTTTGTAGTATTTCTTTTTTTACAGGTTAATCTCTTTGCCCAGGAGGGCTGGTTTAGCCAGACAAGCGGAACAACAAATAGTCTTATTGAAGTATCATTAGCAAATGCAAATACAGGGACGGTTGTTGGAGATAATGGCACAATCCTAAGAACAACTGATGGAGGTACATCCTGGTTTAGCCAGACGAGCGGAACAACAGAAAATCTTAATGGAGTTTCATTTACCGATACAAACACCGGGTCGGTTGTTGGAAATAATGGAACAATCCTGAGAACAACAGATGGTGGTGCAACCTGGGTTAGCCAAACGAGCGGAACATCAAATGTTCTTTTTGGAGTATCATTTACCAATGCACTCACCGGGTCGGCTGTTGGAACAGTTGGCACAATCCTAAGGACAACAGATGGAGGAACAACCTGGGTTAGCCAGAACAGTGGAACAACAGAAAATCTTAATGGAGTTTCATTTACCGATACAAACACCGGGTCGGTTGTTGGAAATAATGGCACGATCCTAAGGACAACAGATGGAGGGGCAACCTGGGTTAGCCAGAACAGTGGAATAACAGAATGGATTCTGGGAGTATCTTTTATAGATGCAAACACCGGAACGGTTGTTGGATTTAATGGTAAAATCCTAAGAACAACTGATGGAGGGACAACCTGGGTTAACCAGAACAGCGGAATAGCAGAATTTCTTTCTGGTGTATCATTTACAGATGCAAACACCGGAACGGCTGTTGGATTTAATGGTAAAATCCTAAGAACAACTGATGGAGGGACAACCTGGGTTAGCCAGAACAGTGGAACAACAGAATGGATTCTGGGAGTATCATTTCCAGATGCAAATACCGGGACGGTTGTTGGAGCAGCTGGCATAATCCTAAGGACAACAAACGGAGGAGTTACATTTGTTGAAGAAGAAGAAGTTGAAGGTTCCCCAAACGATTATAATTTAGCACAAAACTACCCTAACCCATTCAATCCAAGTACAAAAATAAGATACTCAATACCGGAATTTTCAAAAGTTGTTATTAGCGTATATGATGTATTGGGCAATGAGATAGAGAGATTAGTTGATGCACAAAAACAGGCA
>JAJRSV010000242.1 GCA_024278655.1 Bacteroidota bacterium
ACTTAAGCAGGTTATTACAAAAATAGGATTAAAACTTATCATTGCCGTAGGGCTTATTACCATTTTAATCATAGGGGTTTATTCATACTTCAATATTCGTTCGCAAAAAGAAGCTTTGCTGGCACAAGCTGAATTACAGGCAAATAAGTTGAGCGAAACAATAAAGAAAAGTACACACTCAAGCATGCTGTTAAATAAACGCGATCAGATTCACGAAATAATAAATACGGTCGGGCAGGAATCGTACATCCGTGAGATACGAATCCTCAATAAGAAAGGAAGAATAATGTATTCTTCTAAAAAGGAATTGATAGGTAAAATGGTTGATAAGAAAGCCGAGAGTTGTTACGCCTGCCATACGGCAAACAAACCTTTGGAAAGACTTTCGATGAAAAAGAGAATGAGGATTTATAAAATCCGTCCGGATTCTCCCCGCATTCTTGGAATTATAAATCCAATATATAACGAACCTTCCTGCTGGGAAGCTGAATGCCATGTGCATCCTCCCCGAAAAAAAGTTTTGGGAGTTTTAGATGTAACCATTTCGCTTGAAGATGTTGACCGGCAAATTAGCAACAGCGAATTCCGGTCGATAATTTTTGCTGTTAGTGCCATTATTGCCTTAAGCATTTTAATCGGATTTCTTATTCGAAAATGGGTTGTGCTGCCGGTTCAGGAACTTGTAAAGGCAACTAAAGAGGTCAGCGCCGGAAATCTTAATTATACGATAAAAGATTTGGGCAATGACGAACTGGGAATATTAGCACGTTCGTTTAATAATATGACCAGGAAATTAGCCGAAGCAAGAATACAGCTTTTCCAATCGGATAAACTGGCTTCGCTGGGAAGACTTGCGGCGGGCGTTGCTCACGAAATAAATAATCCTTTAACAGGCATACTAACTTACAGCAGCTTTTTACTTAAACGAACCAAAGATAACCCCGAACTCCAGGAAGACTTAAAGGTAATTGTAAGAGAAACTCAAAGAAGCAGGGAAATTGTTAAGAGCTTGTTAGACTTTGCCCGGCAGTCAGTACCTAAAAAGCGCAGTGCGGATATAAACGAGATAATTAATAATGCTGTTGCAGTGGTTGATAATCAATTATCTATTAATAACATAAAGCTGGTTAAGAATCTCGATAAATCTTTACCGGAAATTACTGTCGATACTAATCAAATCCAGCAGGTGGTTATTAATCTTTTAGTCAATGCTATTGATGCTATAGGGAAAAAAGGAGGTACGATTACAATATCGACAACTTTAATCACTCTTTCGCCTTACGGCATAGTACATATAAAAACGGCATTTTGTCCCAAGCGTCACAACCTTATGGATAATGAGGTAAAGATTGACGGATTGCCTTCGGTAAGGATAAAAGTTATCTCAGACGGTAATGAAGGATTTATAAACCTCGATCCTGTTTACGGAAAACACCGTCACCGCTTCGGTATTGAAATTAAAAATGTAAAGGATGCGGTGTTTATGTGTCCCGGATGTAATAGTTCATTAATCGAAAATGATGTTAAATGTCCAAGGTGTAATTCACCGGTTTATGCCTTCGAAGTACCGGGACAGGGAATGTTTGAAGGATGCACGAACCCGGAATGTAACTGGCAAAGATGGAAAGCTGTTGATGAAGCGGGTTATAAAGACTATTTGGAAATAAGGATTTCGGATACAGGTGTTGGAATACCGAAGGAAGATTTGCCGAAAATATTCGAACCCTTCTACTCGACGAAAGGGCAAAAAGGTACCGGACTGGGATTGGCTGTTATCTGGGGTATAATTGATAATCATAACGGAACGATAAAAGTAGAAAGTGAGGTTGGCAGAGGTACAACTTTTATAATTCGTTTACCTGTAGAACAAAAGGAATGATAAATAATGAACGCAAAAGCAGACATACTTATAATTGATGATGAGCAGGTTATTCTTGATGCGGTTACCAAAATTGCGTCTACCGAAGGTTTGAAAATAGACGCAGCACTAAATGCGAATGATGCATTGAAAATGATAAGTGCGAATAAATATTCGTTGATACTTTGCGATATAATGATGCCGGAGATGGACGGGTTTCAGTTACTGGATGAATTACTAAACAGGGGAATTGATATTCCGGTAATTATGATAACAGGGTATTCAACCGTTGAGAATGCCGTTAAGTCGTTGTATAAAGGTGCAATCGATTACATCCCGAAACCGTTTACGTTCGATGAGTTAATGAGTTCGATTCGGAGGGGATTAAATTTTGGAAGAATTCAAAAGAAGCTTAAACAAGTCAATCAGAAAAAAGGAGATGATTCAATAGTTTATGTGCCGTGTCCTGCTCAATACAAACGGCTTGGATATATAAGCTGGGTAAATTTTGAATATGAAGGAATAGCTATTGTAGGTGCAACCGATCTGTTCTTACGAACAATTCAGTCGATAAAAAAAATCGAATTAATGGAGATTGATGATCTTATAATTCAGGGGTCCGGTTGTGCTAAATTCGAAACAACAGATGCTCTCGTTCATAATTTTCTTGCACCGGTAAGCGGAAGAATTGTTGAAAAAAACGAAAAGCCGTTGCTCGATAAAACTTTACTTGAAAAAGACCCTTACTTCGAAGGTTGGCTTTATAAAGTAATTCCTTCTGATATAGAATATGACAGTAAATATCTGATACCCTGCAGTTCCGATAGAATATAAAATGTTCTTTTGGGTGTAGTAAAAAAGAAGTAAAAATTGAAATAAAAACAGGGAGAAAATAAAATGGCACTGTTTATAATTGCACTTATTGTATTCATTATAGTCGACTTAATAATACGATTCGTCGCAAAAAAATTGCGCGAGAAAAAAATCCGGCAGGAAAGAGAGGAAGCCCTTAAAGAAAGTCTTAAACTCGATTTTAGCCGCGAAGCAAAAACACTTAAACGTGCGGAAGTTGAAAATCCGAAAGCAAGAATACTGTGTGTAGATGATGAACCGGTCGTATTGGATAGTTTCCGGAAAATATTGGTTCTCGACGGTTACTCTGTCGATACGGTTGAAAACGGAAAAGAAGCACTCGGATTGATTCAGAATCATTCTTATGATTTTGTTTTTACCGATTTAAAGATGCCCGAAATGGATGGTGTGGAAGTTACAAAGGCAGTTAAGCATATCAGACCCGATATTGATGTAGTAATCATTACCGGTTATGCAACGGTCGAAACTGCGGTCGAGTGCATGAAATACGGGGCAATGGATTATGTTCAAAAGCCGTTCACCGAAGATGAGCTTCTTGAATTCACAAAGAAATTATTAATAAAACGACAAGAAAGAATACGTAAAACATTGCAGCCCAAAGTTCATATTGCTCATCTCGAAGAAACTATGGAAGCGGCAACACCGGAATTTCTTATTCCCGGAGGGGTTTTTATTTCGGAAGGGCATTGCTGGCTGAATATTAATGATGAAGGTATTGCCAAAGTGGGTATTGATGATTTCGCGAAAAAATTAATCGGTAAAATCGATGCAATTGAATTCCCAAACCTTGGAATGATTGTTAAAAAGGGACAACCTTTATTTACCATAAAGCAGCAGAACAGGCAAATAACTTTTAATTCTCCGGTTAGCGGAAAAGTTGTCGACATCAACAATCCGCTTAGGCATAACATTGAATTGTTGGATTTTACTCCTTACGATAGAAACTGGATATGCAGGATTGATACCGAAGAACTCGATAACGAAGTTAAATTGCTTAAAATAGGCAAAGCTGCCGTTGAGTTTTATCAGAAAGATATTGAACGCTTTCTTCAACTAAAAAAGAAGATTAAAACCGGAGAAGAAGGATATAAACTTAACGGTCATATTTATATAGGTGAGATGGAAAAACTGGATGATGTTAGCTGGGAAAGAATTAGCGAAGAATTTTTTGAAAAATAACATAGATGAATCATTTTAAATATAAGTTAGCTTAATATTGGCAAAGAAGTAACTTGGGGGGCTACTCTTTATAGATATCGTTTAATACTGTTGCGTAATTTAATTTTTTGCAACTGATGCAGTTACTGAAACTTCACCTGCTTTTTTGAAATGGAGGATAAACTCTGTTTCATCGCCGGCTTTTATATCGTGTTTAAGTTTCATTACCATTACGTGATATCCGCCCGGTTCAAACTTAAACGCTTTACCCGGTTCAATTACAATCTCTTTAACCATTTTCATTCCTATCATATCACCTTTTGAGTATGTTTGGTGAATCATAATCTTATCGCTTATATCGGATGTGACTGCGTAAAGAGTGTCGGCTTCGCTGCCGTTGTTTTCAATTGTAAAGTATAGTGCCGTGCCCATTCCTTTTGCACCGGGGCGAACCCATTGATCTTTTACAACTATGTTTTCCGAAACCTGTATAAACAAAAACAGGAATGTTAAAACTGCGGTCATTGTTATTCTCCTAATTCTTTTATGTCGTTTAAAAGCTCATCTAAATTTACTTTGCTGCCCTGGTAATTTTTTCTTAACCGTCCATCTTTGTCAATCAACGAAATCCGGTCGGTATGAATCATATAGTAATTTAGTTCTCCGTCGTCCGAATAAGATGAATCGCTCGGTAGTGCCATTACATCGAAACGGATTAAAAGCTTATCGGTATTTTCTTTATCTCCCCAGAGTAAAGTCCAGTTATCGAAATTTATTCCTCTTACTTCCGCATACTTTTTCAATACCGAAGGCGTGTCCCTGTCAGGATCGAAAGTTAATAGAATAAATTGAACGTCATTAATACCTTCTTCGGTAAGCTTCTCATCTGTAATAATCATGTTGTGTGTTGTCATCGGGCAGATGTCGGGACAGTTAGTGTAGATGAATCCCATTACGGCTGTCTTTCCTTTTATAAAACCGGGAAAGGTAACTTCAACACTATCTTGATTAAAAAATTTATAGCTTTGTTTTGTTAAGTCTTTATTTAAAGGAAACTTACTTTGGCATCCGAATAAAATAAGAACTGATATTATAAGAACAGAATAAAGAAACGATTTCATAAATATTTTTTTTCTGAGTCTTTCTGATAATGTTAATTTTTACTGGTTGAAAATTATCAAATTTAAAATCGGAATTAAAATCATATATTTTTGAACTATAATTCTAAACTGGTTAGCTTTATTTAATGAAACACTTACGCGAAAGAATAATGCTGCCGTTCAGCTTCTGCAGGTACGGAAAAAGCACTCCTTCAATGTTTTTTATCGACCTGACCCGTAAAATCAAATGGCTGACCTTTGCAAGGGTTCCTTACGGATACGACTTAAAGAGTTTCCTTAAAGAAAAAGTTTATCCTTATAATAAAGGATTGCTGATTGACGGCTGCAACGACGGTGTGGCACTTGAGTTTTCTGATAACGGATTCGAAATTTTAAAAACAGGACAGGAAGCAATCCTTAAACTTCGTTACAACCATTTTAAAAAGAAATCGTTAAAGGAATTAATCAGGCGCGGTTACCGCGGAAAACATTTTGAAGAAATCCCTTATTCGCCTGAGATGAAAGAACGATTGCGGAAATTCAGGTTCGAATGTGCACACGGAAGCGAGCCACAGTTAAAGTATCTCTTCAACGATGAGTTTGAACCGTTTAACCGTTTGTTTGTTATTAAAGATGATAACGATGTATGGTACGGCGCTTTTATGCTTTCCGACAAGGAAGATTACTTTGCACAAACCGAACTGATACTTCGCCGGAAGCATGCACCGGTCGGCGTTATGGAAGCATTAATTTATTCGATATTTAATACGCTGAAGGCAGAAGGATACGAATACTGGAGTCTTGGTGCGGTTCCTTTTACGGTTTACGAAGATACTTTATTTTCGAAAGAAGGAATGCTTAACTTTGTCGGAAGAAGGTTAAGGTTTGCATATAATTATGAAGGATTGTTTTTCTTTAAGAATAAATTTAATCCCATCTGGATAGATTATTATTTTTGTGTGAGACCGAAATTAACTTTTACTGTTTTATTGAAGGTGTTGATTAAAACTAATCTTCATAAACTTATTATTAACAAACTACCTCATATTTTATCGTTCGGTTTAATAAAAAGGTGATTAAATGAATAATAATTTAAACAGCTCGCAGGTTGGCGATATGCCCAAAGAAGAATTCCGCAAGTACGGGCGCCAATTAATTGATTGGATTGCATGTTATCTTGAGAACGTTGAGAGCTATCCGGTGATTCCCGATATTGAACCGGGAAAAATTAAAAACAAACTTTCACCGCATCCGCCGGAAACAGGGGAAGGGATGGAAGCGGTTTTTTCCGATGTCGAAAAAATTATTATGCCCGGCATTACTCACTGGAACCATCCCGATTTTATGGCTTACTTTAATTCAACATCAAGCGGTCCCGGAATTTTAGCCGAGCTGTTAACGGCAGGATTGAATGTAAATGCTATGGCTTGGCATACCTGCCCCTCGGCAACCGAGCTTGAAGAAGCAATGATAGAATGGTACAAGAAAATGTTCGACCTTCCGCAAAACTTTTGGGGAATAATTTACGACACGGCTTCCGTCAGCTCTATGCATGCAATTGCAGCGGCACGCGAGCAGCTTGCCGGTCTTAAAATAAGAGAGAAGGGAATGGCAGGCAGGAACGATATTCCGCGGCTGCGTGTTTATTCATCCGAACAGGCACACTTCTCAATCGATAAAGCTGCCGTTACGCTTGGTTTTGGACTGGAAGGAATAAGAAAGATTGCCGTTGATGAAAGCTTTAGAATGATTCCCGGAAAACTTAAAGAAGCAATAGAAGAGGATAAACGAAACGGGTGGCTTCCCTGCTGTGTTGTTGCAACGGTAGGCACAACATCTTCAACAAGTGTAGACAATGTTGATGAGATAGGTACAATTTGCAATGAAGAAAACATCTGGCTTCATGTTGATGCGGCTTATGCGGGCACTGCCGCCGTTCTTCCCGAGATGCGTTGGATATTTAGAGGAATTGAAAAAGCGGATTCGCTCGTTATCAATCCGCACAAGTGGATGTTTACACCGATTGACCTGAGTTTGTTTTTTACAAAGAAACCCGAAGTGCTGAAAAGAGCATTCAGCTTAAGTGCCGAATATCTGAAAGGGGAAGGGAATGCGACTGATTTTATGGACTACGGCATTCAGTTAGGCAGACGATTCAGGTCGTTAAAATCCTGGTTTATTATTCGTCACTTTGGTGTTGAAGGAATACAAAAACGAATAAGAGAGCATATCCGTCTTGCAAAAGAATTTGCCGGATGGATTGATGAGCACCCTGATTTTGAAAGAATGGCTCCTACGCCTTTCAGCGTTGTATGCTTCCGCGCTCATCCTAAAGATGTGAACGATATCGATAAGTTGAACGAGTTAAACAACAAACTGATTGATAAAATTAATTCTACAGGTAAGTTGTTTTTATCAGGCACAATACTTAACAATAAGTTCGTAATACGAATTGCAGTTTCCGGCATCAGAACATTCGAACAGAATGTGAAGGATGCACAAAACCTCATCGAACAAAAATTAACTGAATTGCTTAAAGAAGAACATTAGTGCATTCGCGGCAAATAAACTGCCGCTAATGCGCGAATATTAATCTTCTAACGTAAAGCCGATTTTTATTGTTACCTGGTAATAAGCAACCGCGTTGTTTTCTATATAACCTCTTTGCTCTGTAACAACAAACCAGCGCATATTCCGTACGGTTTGTGCTGCTTTGTTAACGGCATTCTGAATTGCTTCTTCAAAGCTGTTCTTCGAAGAGCCGACAAGCTCGATATATTTGTATGTGTGTTCTGCCATTTTCATCTCCTTTAATTCTGAAACTTTTTATTCATAATAACAAGTTCTCATTTAAATAACAAAGTTTTCATTAACCGGAAACTAATTTAGTTTTGTATCATCAAATGGTTTTATAATTCTTAATAATTGAAAGGAAAACCATGGCAACTGCAAAAGCATATCTAAAGCAATTAAAAGGTATAACATTCGTAGGTAAAACCGATTCGAATCACTGGATAACAGTCGATGGTCCGGAAGATTTCGGCGGCAGCAATGCGGGCATAAGACCTAAAGAACTTCTGCTGTTGGGGCTCGCCGGCTGTACCGCAAGCGATGTAATTTCTATCCTTCGGAAGAAAAGAGTAAAGTTAGTCGACTTTGAAATAAACATAACCGCCGAAGTGACCGAAGAGCATCCGAAGGTTTACACGAAGATAGACCTTGAATATGTGTTTTACGGCGATGATGTTGATACTAAAGCAGTCGAGAGGGCAATAGAGCTATCGCAGACAAAATACTGCGGTGTTACCGCAATGTTCGAAAAAGCGATGGAGATTAATCATTCGTACAGAATAGTTAAACCCGAATAAAGAGTATTCAGAGGCAAGTGGTTCTAAGAATATCGATTTTGCTTAGAACCACTTAACCCATCTAATTTTTCTGATAAAGCCCGATCGTGTTTCCTTCCGGATCGGTAATTAAAGCGTACCAGCCCATTGCGGGAATAACTGTTTTACCTCTCTTAACAATGCCGCCGTTTGCTTCGGCTTTTTTAAGCACCTCATCGATATCGGGCACGTTAACATGAAACACGGTAGTGTCGCCTTTGCAAACGCTTTCAACTTTGCGCAATCCAACCATTATTCCTTTGTGATTATTAAAAAGCAGGTAGCCGTTACCGAAAGGTTTAAATTCCCACCCGAAAATGTTTTGCAAAAACGAACTTTCCTTTTCCAAATCGGTAGCCGGTATTTCAACGTGGGCTATAAGAAGATCGGACATATTTTATTCCCTTTGTTTTAGTGTTGTGCTAATAAACTATTTGCTTGAATGAAAAATTAATTTTAATTATCCGAACTATCAAGCGCCGGATGAATTAAATAAACCGTAATTCGATTGAATAACTTCCTTATCTGCTATGCATTTTTATTTAAAATAAAAAAGGATTGAACACCGGTTGTCCAATCCTTAAAATTTTAATTACAAAAAGTTAAAAGAGTAAATAATTATCTCGAACTTTTAACCTTGAATTCAATTCTCCTGTTATAAAATCTGCTTACAGGATCTTTTTCCTTGAATAACAATTCTCTCTTACCTTTACCTATCGTTGTCATTCTGCTTGCATCTACGCCTTTTGCAATTAAGTATTTCTTAACTGCTTTAGCTCTTTCCAGCGAAAGTTCATCGTTATATTTATCGGAACCAATCTGATCGGTATGCCCTACAATATCTACTTTAATATCGGGATTAGCTAACAGAATCTCTGCCGCATGATCAAGTATCGGATAAGCTTCGGGACGCAGTGTGGCTTTATTATAATCGAAGTTTACGCCGACGAGTGCCCATTTTTGCTGAACAGGTTTTTGGCTGTATTTTTTAACGATGTCTTCAACCCTGTTGTAATCAACTTCCGTCGGCTGCGTCTGATATCTTCTTACAACCTCTTCGATTTTACCGTAATCGACCGCTTCAATACCGGTATAAAGTTCACAGAGTTTTGAAGGTTCGCCTTTACTGAAATAGTATACCAAACCGATATCTCCGTTAACCCAGGTATCATTGCCGTTTCCGCCGAACAATCCGTTGCTCGGACCGTTTTTACCGTCGAGATGGCTGCTCCATACCGAATGATAAAGTGCTTCGAGTTTAATTCTCCAGTTGGTACCAATTCTTATTTCAACACCAGCGCCGAAGTTAAACTGACCGTCTTCAGTATTGGTATCCAGTTGAGGTTCGTAAGCATTTTCCGGGCGGTAAAAATTAGCTCCTACACCGGCAACCAAATAAGGAGACCATGGTTCACACGGTACAAAGTAATACAACGCTTCAAGGTCTGCCGTTATCATATTAGTTGTTACCAATTGACCAACTTTAGGTGCAAGATGGTAGGTGGCTTCGACGTGGCTGTATGCGCCTTTTAAGCGTAAACCCAAATGCTCGTTGAAATTTCTTTGGATGGATAGAAAACCGCCGTAAAGATTCGAAGATTCTACCACGGCGTCGTTTATGGCAATATAGCGCGGGTATGTAAAACCAAACCCGAATGCCCAGGCATCTTCCGCAACAAATCGTGATTGTGCAAAACTGCTGCCTGTAATCAAAAGAGTAAATAAAACTAACAGTGTAGGAGTTAATTTTTTCATATAATTTCCCTCCTCGGTTATTATATTCTTACACATATATTGAAAAATGGAAAATTCTGAAAAACTCTTTAACAATATAAATTTATAATTCTAATATCAAAAGAGGTTTTTAGAAATATTTTCACTCTTTCGATACCGCATTTCCCGCAGTTGTAAAACCGGCGGGAAGAGCTTTCGGACCTTTGAAACAATAATTGTGCCGTTTATATAACAGGGGTTGACTTTGAGAATGCCGTTGTTTATGTTTGAACAAACGTTCAGTCAAAAATTTTAAAGTTATGTCGCCGCGAACAAAAGAACAATTTGAAAAGATAAGGCATTCGAGAAAGGAAAAAATTATTGCCGTTGCACTTGAGCTGTTTGCACAAAACGGATATCAGGGTACATCGATAGCACAGATTGCAAAAAAGGCAAACATCTCCAAAGGATTGATGTACAATTATTTTAAGAACAAGGAAAAACTGCTCGAGGCAATTGTTGAAGAAGGATTTGAAAAAATTATGGAACTGGATTACGGCGTGGATAAATCGATTAAACCGGAACGGAAATTAAAAAAGATGATTGATGAAACGCTGAATAATCTTGCAGATAATTTCCAGTACTGGAAACTTTATATGGCATTGCTTATACAGCCGCAGGTTCAGAAAAAAATCGAAAGGAAGTTCTATCACTACAGAGAAATATTCATCGCTGCAATGTCCGAAATTTTTGCGGCGCTCGGAAGTAAAAATCCCGAACTCGACTCATTTTTATTGGGAACGCAGTTAGACGGACTTGCACTGAATTTTATTGCCGCTCCTGATGATTTTCCGATGGAAGAAATCAAGGTGGCACTTTACAATCAATATTGTAAATCAAAACGAAAGAAAAGAAAATGAAATTAAATTTTAAGAAATATCTGATTCTTTGTGTTCTGATTTTTACAGGAACCTTATTAGCGCAAGATGCGAAAGAGATAATTAAAAAAGCCGATGAATTGATGAAGGGCAAAAGCAGTTATGCCGAGGTAACGATGACAATAATTAAAACCGATTGGACACGAACAATGAGCATGAAAATCTGGGCGCTCGAACCCGATTATGCATTAATTTATATCACCAAACCGGCAAGGGATAAAGGCACGGTTACGCTTAAACGAAAGAACGAAGTGTGGAACTGGATTCCGACAGTTCAGAAAGTAATTAAAATTCCACCTTCGATGATGCTGCAATCGTGGATGGGGTCAGATTTTACGAATGATGATTTAGTCAAGGAATCCTCGGTTGTTAATGATTATGTACATAATGTAATAGGCGAAGAGAAATACGGAGGATACGATTGCTATAAAATCGAATCGATTCCGAAACCGGAGGCGGGAGTTGTTTGGGGTAAGCTTATAACCTGGGTAGCTAAAGAAAAATTCTTCCAGTTGAAAACGGAGTTTTACGACGAGGACGGCTTTCTGGTAAAAACATATTTGGGCAGCAATATTAAAAAGATGGGCGGAAGAACCATTCCTACTCACTGGGAAATGATTCCGGTTGACAGACCAGGAGAGAAAACAGTATTCGATTATAATAAAATAGAGTTTAACATCAATCTCAAAGAGTCTTTCTTTTCCGAGCAAAATATGAAACGGATAAGATGAAATGAAAACCTATTTGCTTTTGGCGTGGCGGAATTTGTGGCGTAATAAAAAACGGACAATGATAGCATCGGCATCAGTTGCTTTTGCGGTTATAATGGCAATCTTTACCCGTTCGATGCAGTACGGTGCCTACGATTATATGATTGATGCTTCGGTAAGAATGTACACCGGTTATCTGCAAATTCACACAAACGGTTATTGGGATAAGAGGTCTCTGAACAAGAGCATGAAAATTCCCGGAAAGAAATTAGCAGAGATTGAATCGCTTGAACACGTAACCGACGTAGTTCCCCGTCTTGAGGCGTACAGTCTTGTTTCATCCTCAAATGTTACTAAAGTAGCATCGGTTATCGGTATCGATCCGGTTAAAGAAGACGGAATGACCAACCTAAGAAAGAAAGTAGTAGCGGGCAGTTATTTAAGTGATAGTTCGAAAGGATTGTTAGTTGCCGAAGGATTAGCGGAGCTGCTTAAAGTGAATGTTGGCGACAGTATCGTATTATACGGACAGGGATATCACGGTGTAACCGCTGCGGGAATTTTTCCGATTGAGGGCATTGTAAAATTTAAACTCCCCGCGTTAAACAAATCGATGGTGTATCTGACTTTACCAACGGCTCAGTGGCTCTTTTTTACCGACGGCAGAATCACTTCGCTTTCGATTATGATTGACAGGCAGGATAAACTTGATGATGTGCGGGCAAGCTTGAAGAAACTGTTTAACGACGATTACGAAATACTTTCGTGGGCTGAGATGATGCCCGACCTTGTGCAAAGCATTGAAATTGATAATGCGGGCGGAATAATAATGCTCGGTATTCTTTACGTGGTAATAGGGTTCGGAATATTCGGAACGATTATGATGATGACCGCCGAAAGGACAAAAGAGTTCGGAATACTCATCGCTGTAGGAATGAAAAAATGGCGGCTCGGTTTTGTTTCGGTTTTAGAATCGATTATGCTTTCGCTGGTTGGTGCTGCAGCCGGTACGCTGGTAAGCATTCCGATGCTGATGTATTTAAAAGATCACCCGATTCAGTTAACGGGAGAATCGGCACAGGCAATGCTTGCATTCGGGTTGGAACCGATACTACCTTTCAGTAATTCGTTTATGATTTACATTAACCAGCTCGAAGTCGTTATTATTATTGCGTTGCTTTCGGCGTACTATCCTGTTTCGTATATAAGAAGATTGAACCCCGTTAGAGCAATGAGGAAATAAATTACAGGATTAATGATGATATTAAATCTTGCATGGAAAAACGTTTGGCGGAATAAAAAAAGAAGCTTGATTATTCTTGCGGCAATTGTTGTGGGATTGTGGAGCGGGTTGTTTGCTTCGGCGGTTATGGTGGGGCTTTGGAGTTCAACGGTAAATTCGGCTGTCGATAGAAATATAAGTCATGTTCAAATTCACACACAGGAATTCAAAAAAGAGAAGCTGCTGAATAACTACATTCCCGGCGGAATGGAAGTAATTAAGAAGCTTGAAAATCTTAATAACATAAAAGCCGTTTCGGGTAGGGTTATAATTGAAGGAATGGCTTCTTCGCCATCTACATCGGTGGGTGTAAATATTATTGGAATAGAACCGGAGAAGGAGAAGAACGTTTCCACAATTGCCGGTTACATTACGGACGGAAAATATTTTGAAGGCATAAAACGTAATCCGATTGTAATCGGACAGAAGCTTGCCGATAAGTTGGGTTTGAAAGTCAGGTCGAAGATAGTTTTAAGTTTTCAGGGTCTGGATAGTTCGATCACATATTCGGCTTTTCGTGTTGCCGGAATATTTAAAACCGAATCTTCCGTGTTCGACGAAGCGAATCTGTTCGTGCGCCAATCGGATATTTATAACGCTTTGGAGAGCAAACCATTCGTAAATGAAATTGCAATAAAATTGAAAACAACAAAAACGCTTAATCAAACTGTTGACAGTTTAAGGGCGGCATTCCCCGGCTTGGTAGTTGAAAGCTGGAAGGAGATTGCACCCGAGCTTCAGTTAACCTACGAGTTGATGACTGTTGAGATGTACATATTTTTAGCGGTTATACTTGCCGCGCTTCTTTTCGGAATAACGAACACAATGCTTATGTCGGTAATGGACAGGGTAAGAGAATTCGGTGTGCTGATTGCCGTGGGTATGAAAAGGATTTATATCTTCTTGCTGATTATTACCGAAACGATAATTTTATCTCTCGTCGGCGGAGTAGTAGGAATGATATTCGGAGAGATAACGATACTTTATTTTTCGAAAAAAGGAATTGACCTTACGCTGTTTGCAGAAGGACTTTCGAGTTGGGGGATTAGTCCCCACCTTTACCCGGAACTGCCGGGATACTTTTACGCCGTACTTACATTGATGATTGTATTCACGGCAATACTTGCGGCAATTTATCCGGCGGTTAAAACTGTGCGGCTTCAACCGTCAAAAGCAATACGAACTTATTAAACGGAGTAACAATAATGGCATTAATCGAGTTGCAAAAAGTTTCAAAAATTTACGACGATAATTCGGTTCCCGTTCCTGCATTAAAGGATGTTGACTTAAAAATTGAAAAGGAAGAGTTTACGGCAATTGTCGGTCCTTCCGGTTCGGGTAAAACA
>JAJRSV010000243.1 GCA_024278655.1 Bacteroidota bacterium
ACACCGGAAGGCGATTTGCTGGATGTGCTCGTTACTCTTGTTGAAGCTTATGAACGCAAGCATTTTAACATCGCACCACCCGACCCGATAGAAGCAATAAAATTCAGAATGGAACAGATGGATCTTAAGCAGTCGGACCTTGCTGAGGCAATGGGCGGTAAAAACCGGGTCTCGGAAATACTAAACAGGAAGCGCCGTCTTACAGCAGAAATGATGAGACGGCTTTACAAGCAGTTTAATATTCCTGCTGATTCGCTGTTATCGTAATTGAATCACTTGTTAATAATATGGATAATATTTAGTGGACGATTTGCACGGTTCCGGTTGCCCGCCTCCTTCTTCACTCCTCCTTTTCGTATGAATTATTAACCGGCATTTACAACACGGAGAAATTTTAAGCAATCTTCAATTACAGGGTAAAAAGAGGTGCCTTGGGGTAAAAAGTTCTTCGATATTAAGCAAAATGAATATAGATTACCGGGGCAGATTGGTTTAATTATGTTTCGAAAGCCGGGCTGCCGAAGTTAAAATTGAACAACAAATTTGAAGAGAAGAAAATGTATAAACAGTTAACAATCACCCTGATTTTATTGCTTTCGGTTGTCTCTTGCAGTTTAACAGCCGATATAATACCCGATGAGTTTTACGGGCTTAAGCTCGTTAAAAAACTTACAGGCGAAGATGCCCGCCGGTTTATTAACCGTCTGCATGGCGATTCGGTAACCGATGCCGAAAACGAAATCGGTTTTTACAAGGGAGATGAGGGCGAAGCGATAATTTATGTTACCAAATACAAAACAAACGAAGATGCGGAACGCTACTTCAAACAGATGACAGATAAAATTTCGGAGGGGAATCCTGTTTTTATAAAACCGGAACATATAAAGATTAACGGCTACGATGTGTTCCGCTGTTACGGTATGGGACAAAGCCATTTTGTTTTCACTTACAAAAACAAACTGTTCTGGCTCACGGTCGATACGGAAATAGGTATGGACTTTACCACCGAATATCTTACATACATCGGTTGCATATAATTAGTGCCGAAGCCACAGGAGGTTTAAGGCATCGGTACGCTTATGCATATCTTTGTAATTAATTTAGTGCCTGAACACTGTTCAATAGTTTTTAACGTATGAAGTTTTTTATAAGAAACATATTGTTCGCCGTGCTGCTTGTACCAGTGCATGTTTATGCGCAGGGCAACTGGGCAAAGTTAAATGCACCCACCGATAAGCTGCTGCGCTATGTTTTTTTTACGGATAGTGTTACCGGCTGGGCTGCCGGCGGCGACGGGATAATCATTCATACTACAAACGGCGGTACAAGCTGGTCGGTTCAGAACAGCACGGTTACAACTCCTCTTGTCGGGCTCTTCTTTTTGAATGAAAACACCGGCTGGACGCTTACATGGACCAACACTCCGCCATTCAGAACAATTATAATAAAAACCACAAACGGCGGCAGCGACTGGATTGCGGAAGACTTTCCCGAACCGAATATTTTTATGCGTGCGATATATTTTTCGGATGAAATGAACGGATGGATTGGCGGCACAAAAATTATGGGAACTACAGACGGTGGAACAACCTGGTTCGATGCCAATATCGATTCGAACTTTGTTTCGGGGCTTCCGGTTTTCAGTTTTAATTTTTACAACAGGCAGTACGGATATGCATGCGGCGGGTTTCAGGATGTGGCGGGGGTTATTTGGCGAACCACTAACTCGGGTGCGGAGTGGACAGCCACCGGCATCGCTCCCGATCCCATACACGAATTGTATTTCATCGATTCGTTGAATGTGATAGGATTATCAGGCGACCCGGAAGGATTCTTCAGCATCGGTCGTGTTAAAACAACCGACGGCGGAAACAACTGGAGCTTTGATGATATCGGAATTTTCGGAGTTGTGTCTGCAATTGATTTTAACACGCGTTGGGAAGGATGGGCACCCGCAGGAGAAAAACTTCTTTTCACAACAAACGGCGGTGATGACTGGTCGCAAAGGGTAATACCCGGCAGCGTCTCCGTATTCGATTTAACATTTCCGCAGCCACGTTACGGCTACGCAGTAGGCGACAGCGGCACAGTGCTTAAATATATTCCGCTTATAACGGATGTTGAAACTGAAAACGCATTGCCGGTGTCGTTTAAGCTTTATCAGAACTATCCGAACCCGTTTAACCCGAGTACGAAGATAAAGTATGCAATAGGCAAAAAGCAGTATGCAAGTTTAAAGGTATATGATTCATTAGGCAGAGAAGTAGCAGCATTAGTTAACAAAGAACTGCCGCCCGGTGAATATGAAGTTGAATTTAATGTTGGCGCAACCCGCCGGGGTAACCTTACAAGCGGAATATATTTCTATCAATTAAAAGTCGGTTCGTTTATTCAAACAAAAAAGATGGTCATTTTAAAATAAAATAAATTGTAGGGCGAAGAGCATCTTCGCCCAACCGGCAGTAAGGAGATGATTTTACCCGTGAAGAAAACATTGCCGTGCAGCAGCGCTACTGATTGTGAAAGCGACCTCACCCTGTGTCCCTCTCCTTGGTAAGGAGAGGGAATAATTGCATTCAAAGAATACGATGCGCCTGGAAGTGATGAAATAACTTTGTTGATGAAGAATTAAAGAAGAAGATTA
>JAJRSV010000244.1 GCA_024278655.1 Bacteroidota bacterium
AAGATTTATAAGACGGTTTACTTATAAGCGCAAACAAGTGCCAGTCACTTAACACTCGCTTTTTTCTTCCCTAAAGTGACTGGCACTTGTGATGACGTGACCGGCACTTAGTGTTAATCATCTCATTCCCAAAATATCCAGGTATTTTCTTGCATGCTCACCAAACGATTCCACCTTGCCTTCGTCTTCAATCATCTTAAATGTGCTCTTCTCTCCGGCAACCATCGAGAAGAGGATGTTGTACTCCCGTTTCTTTTCATCTATGTAAATTATCCTGGCAAGGTTGTCGTGAACATCGGAAGCAAGTTTTTTGTGGCAGATGGGACACCTGAACTCGAGATGCTCTCCTTCATCGTAAAAGAAAAGCGGATGCTTTACAACCGTGTAATTACCGATTTCGGGATGGAGTAAAATAAGACCGGCATCGCCTTGTTTGTTTCTAACCGAAAAGATAATGTACTCCCCAACATTTAAATAACCTCTGCAATGCGGACACAAAAAGTTTTCCTTCATAGCAGTCTCCTCCTGATTTCGTTCGTTTACTAATCTAATAAAAATCTTAAAAGAGTCAAGCGTTTTGTAGAATCGGAAACATAGAATAATCAACAACCTTATATCAAAAAAAAGCAGGCAATAAAACTTATGTTATACCACAGTTCCTGTTGTTTCTTTTTGATATTTAAATATTCTTACTTATTTTCAAAAAAAATCCAGAAAGGAATTGCAATGAAGAAGAAATTTTTGTCTCCACTTGTTCTAATAAATATTTTCTTACTATCGTTTTTATTAGTTAGCTGCGGTGGAGAAGACAAACAAAACCACGCCGGTACAAATGGAGAAAACGGATCCGGTTCTTATACTTATGATGTTAAGTACTCCGATAACACGAAAATTGTAAGCACTGAAACAGTTGATAAATTAATTTCTTCAGATAAAGAATCGGGTGTATATAAGTTTTCGGCAGATGCTGATGAGTTAGAAACACTTGAGCCGGGCGACGTTGTTATTTTTGCCGGTCACTCTTTAAGAAAAATTAAAAATGTTGAACAATCGGGTGATGAAATTATTGTTAATACAGAATACGCAACATTGAACGAAGCAATAACCGACGGTGAGATATCGTGGGAGAAAACTATTGATTGGTCGGAATCTTCTTCCAACGTTAACACGGCTTCATTAATTATCGGAGATGTAATTTATGCTTCTGAAACTAAAACCGAATTCAAAGTTCATTACAAAGGTAAACTTCAGGGTTGGGATATTGAACTTGAGCTGGAACCGGACGGGGAAAAATTGAAGATTAAGTTAACAGGCGAAAAATCTTTTAACGGACAAAAAGTTTGTAAGATTACCGCCGAAGGATTTCTTTCTAAATTTAAACATAAAACCGAAATGTCTTTTTCCGGTGGGCAGCTTGTGAATTTCAATGAAAGTAATGATGGACTGCAAGGTGAGCTTAATGTTAATTTTGCAGCGGTTGGAGTGGGTTCCGATATTGCATACATAGGAATTCCTGCAAAGATCAGTATTCCTGTTTTAATCGGCGGTGTAATTCCGGTAAATTTGAATTTGATTGCAACATTAAAAATTTACCCGGAAGTGCAGCAAGGTGCAAGCAGTCAGGGAAGTTACAAACTAACTTATAACAGCGATATGGGTTTTGAATACGAGAACGGAAACACAAAACTCAACAGTAAATTAAACAGCCAGAATATGGATATTACCGGCGAAACCGTTACAGCAGGAACCGTAACAACCGGCATCGGCGTTGGTTTTGAATTCCCCCGGTTTGAAGTTGCTGTTTTGGGCGAGATTATAGTTCCTTTCTTTCTGGTAAATATCAGTACCGTTAATTTCTTTGAACCCGGAATACTTAGTGGTGTTAAACCGTGCCAGCAGGGAAAACTAAATCTTAAAGTCATTTCAGGTGTAAACCTTAAGTTTTTGGGAGTCGAATATAACGTTCAAAAAACTCATTTCGAAAAAGAAAGAAAATGGAACAGGGGTCCCGGTTGTGATGATTAATTCCGTTAACAGGTTCCCGCAGCTAATTGTTTAATTCGAAAAATAAATCCCGACATTAAACACGGGAGCCGAGATTATGTTTTTGCCGTTCGTTCCGCTTTCGTAGTAACCTTTTACTCCGAAGTTTGAGGAGAACTTATAAACCAGTTCGGCATTGTAAGCAACGTATTCCTGGTTGTTCGAAAACATTCCGTAGCCGCCCTTCACATTCGGGTCTCCGTTTGTGAAGGAAACAACCCCGTGAAATCTTAATATTAGAGAAAGGTTTTGTGTGAACCTGTAACCACCTTCGATAATATATCTGAATTCATCCGAGAAACCGTTAGTCTGATTATTATAAGCAACTCCTCCCGATATGTAAACCGGAAGCGGATAAAAAGAATGACCTGCTTCGAGACCAATTAACTGATTGAAGTTTCCGCTGCCGGTCCATAGCCCGCCGTCGGTATCCGATTTTCCGGTAGGTAATCCTAAAATAAGTTTTGTGCTTATAACCGTATTGCCGAACTTTGCCAGTTTTAATTTAACGCCGGCACTAATATCTCCGATGCTGCTGATATCCGTATCGAAACCGACGGCAGCCGCAAGTGTATCTAATTTAACCGATTTGTAAGCTGCAAAGTTTACAAAGGTTGTAACATTATCGGTTATTCCGTACGATGCGAAAACTCCGAGTGTTACATCCTTAAATTCAGGTGAGGGTATTTTAATTCCTCCGGAGTTGTAAATTTTAGTGCCGCTTAAAAATCTGTAATCCATTTTAGCATAAACTTTACCTTTTTTCTGTGTCCATGCTCCGGCAACTGCAATTGACTGTATTAAAAAAACAATTGAGATAGATAAAAGAATTAACTTATTTTTAACTTGTGTATTATAAAACATATTTAAATCCTTACCGGGAAAGTTTTGGTTGTAATTTAGTTCGAAAAAAATACTAATTTTTAATACAAATAGATAAACAATAATCCTTCTTTTTTTTGCAGAAACAATATTTACATAAAAAGCTATTTGATAGCATTATTATTCCGTTTACCTTTCCGGCAATTATGTGGGTGGTTTTTTTAGCCGAACAAATTTCGGGAATAAACCTGGACAGGATGGGAATACTTCCGAGAAACTTATCGGGACTTTTGGGGATTGTAACCGGACCGATAATACATGCTAACTATTCGCATATTATTTCGAACACTATTCCGCTTATAATTTTGGGATGGATTATATTCTTTTTCTATCCGAAAATTTCTTACAAAGTTTTTCTTTTAATCTATCTTATGGATGGTTTGCTTGTATGGTTATTTGCAAGGGAAGTTTACCACATCGGTGCAAGCGGAATAGTTTACGGCTTTGTAAGTTTTCTTTTCTTCAGCGGAATTTTCAGGAGGGATAACAAATCGATTGCACTTGCGCTGCTGGTTACGTTTTTGTACGGCGGAATTGTTTGGGGAGTACTGCCCGGGCAGAAAGGAATTTCGTGGGAGTCGCATTTGTTCGGTGCAGTTGCCGGATTTGTTTCGGCTTTTATTTTCAGAAAAGTCGAACCGCCTAAAAAATACGATTGGGAAGATGAACCGGATGACTTTGATGTTGATGAACTCGAAGTATCGTACGATCCCGAAAAAAACAAATTCAATTTTTAGTTGAGGATATTTCATGAAAAAAATTACTTCGGAAACCCGTAAGTACAGAACCGATATGAACGATAAAATTCTCGGTTCGGGATTTAAGGATTTTAAAAAGTTTTTTGCACTCGATAACAAAGCATACATCGACGGTGCGCTTCCTGCAAAAACAAAAGAGCTGATGGGACTCGTTGCATCGATGGTGCTGCGCTGTAACGATTGCATCTTTTACCATATCGACCGCTCGATACAGGAAGGTGCTACGAGAGAGGAATTGTACGAAACATTTAACATTGCACTGATTGTCGGCGGCTCGATTGTTATTCCGCACCTGCGTTATGCATTTCAGATGATGGAAGAAATTTTTGAAGAAGGAGAAAATGAGCAATAAAAAATTAATTATTCCGGAAAGAATTGTAACGGTTGACAGCGAAGAGAGAATTTTAACAAATACCGCTGTTGAAATTACTGACGGAACTATAACCGCTTTTATTCCGCTTGAAAAGTTTGATGTAAAGAGCTACGAAGGTGAAGTGTTCAACTATCCCGGTCTTACTTTGGTACCGGGTTTCGTGCAAACGCATATTCATCTTTGCCAAACGCTTTTCCGCGGGCTTGCTGATGATCTTCCTTTGCTCGATTGGCTCGGTCAGAAAATTTTCCCGTTCGAAAATGCACACGATAAAAACTCGTTAAGAATATCGGCAAAGCTCGGTTTGAACGAACTGCTTTCAGGCGGCACAACTACTCTGCTTGATATGGGAACGCTACGCTATCAGGAAGTAGTTTTTGAAGAGATGATTGCTTCCGGCATAAGAGGTTTTTCCGGAAAGTGTCTGATTGATGAGAACGGTATCGATCCGAAATTTAAAAACGATACCGGAAGCGAACTTAAGTACCAGAGAGAACTTGCGGAAGAGTTTCATAACAGCGATAGCGGGAGAATTAAATACGGTTTTGCACCCAGGTTTGTTCTTTCGTGCAGCGAGGAACTGTTAAAAGAAACAAAAGCAATGATGCATGACTTTCCGGGTTCGGTTTATCACACGCACTCTTCGGAAAATAAGGATGAAGTTGCCGAGGTAAGAAGAAGGTTCAACAAAGAAAACATAGAGTATTTTAATTCCATTGATGTGCTCGATGAGAATACCGTTCTTGCACACTGTATTCATTTAAATAGCGGCGAAAAGCAGATTCTTAAAAATAAAAACGTACGGGTTGCACATTGTCCTTCATCAAACTTAAAGCTCGGTTCG
Organism: Bacteroidota bacterium; assembly: GCA_024278655.1. Taxonomy (GTDB): domain Bacteria; phylum Bacteroidota; class Ignavibacteria; order Ignavibacteriales; family Ignavibacteriaceae; genus BMS3ABIN03. The sequence continues at coordinate 4,901 of JAJRSV010000244.1, forward strand.
GGTATTGCAAACATTCCCGAATATATTAAACTTGGCATTTCGGTTTCGCTTGGTGCCGACGGTGCGCCCTGTAACAACAACTTAAGTGTGTTCACCGAAATGCGTTTAGCCGGATTGATACAAAAACCTTTGCACGGTGCCGATTCGATGGATGCTAAAACTCTTTTTAAACTCGCAACAATCGAAGGCGCGAAAGCTTTGCATCTTGATAATGAGATTGGAAGTATTGAAGTCGGTAAAAAAGCAGATTTGGTTTTACTCGATTTGAATTCACCGCTTCATTCAATGTCGGGCGGTAACGATAATATTTATTCCGACATTGTTTACACTTCCAATTCCGTTGATGTTAACGCGGTAATGATAAACGGACAATGGATCATTAAGGACTGTGAGTCGCTTGTTTATGACACGAAGGAACTTATATCGGAAGGAAAGAGCGAATTGAAAAAACTGCTAACGAGAGCGGACAGCGTTAAATGAAAAAGATAA
>JAJRSV010000245.1 GCA_024278655.1 Bacteroidota bacterium
AAATCGGATATGAATGAAAAACAGTTGAAAAGTTAATTACAAAAAAGCGCATTCGTTTTGGATGCGCTTTTTTATTTTAAACATGGTAGTATTAATAAGAAAATTAAAAAACCACGAAGTGGTTTAACGTTTGTAAAAAATGCCAAGCTACCCGAAAATAACAACCGCAAAGCGGTTGAAGATACCCCGCTTTTTAAAATCCAATACGATTAGATTTGGTGTCGATTTTCTGCAAATCAAAATTATTTTTTCCTTAAATTTGCGGATGATTAACCAACAAAATTTTTTGAGGAAACAATATGCCTGTATTATCTCCCGAAGAAATTGACAGCAGATTATTAGACCTTGAGGGCTGGCACTATTCCGATAACCATATCGGAAAACTTTATGAATTTCCGAACTTTACCGAAGCACTTAAGTTCGTGAACAAAGTAGGTGAGGTTGCAGAAGATATGAACCACCATCCCGATATATACCTCCATTCCTGGAACAAGGTGAAGATTACGGTTTCAACTCACAGCGAAGGGGGAGTGACGGAAAAAGATTTTATACTTGCACGCAGAGTTGAAAGATTAAAAGATGAGTGACAGATTAAATTCGCTGTTGGAGCTTTATAAAAAAGAACCGGATGATTCTTTCGTTATGTATGGTATTGCATTGGAGTACATCTCGATGCGGAAATACGAAGATGCCGAAAGGTATTTAAACCGGTTACTTGATAAAGACCCGGATTATGTGCCCGGCTATATGCAGCTTGCACAGGTTAAAGAAAAACTGGATAAAATTGACGAAGCCCGTGAGGTTTATAAGAAGGGAATTATTGCGGCTAAAAAACAGAACGATTTACGTACCGTAAGGGAGATGGAGGAGTTTTTAGATGAGCTTGAGTGAAAAAGAGATTTTGGATATTTTCGAAAAAACCGATGCGCTGCTTAAGGGACATTTCCGTTTAACTTCGGGCAGACACAGCGACCTTTATTTTCAGTGTGCCAAAGTTCTTCAGTATCCGGATTACACACAGCAGTTGTGTTCAATCATAGCTGATAAGTTTAAGAATTTTGAAATTGATACTGTGATTGCTCCGGCTATCGGCGGACTGGTAGTCGGGCAGGAAGTTGCACGGCAGCTAAATAAAAGATACATCTTTGCCGAAAGGGAAGATAAAAACCTCACACTCCGCAGAGGATTTACATTACAGCCCGGTGAAAAGGTCTTAATATGCGAAGACGTTGTTACTACCGGCGGCTCCGTTTTCGAAGTTATCGATATTGTAAAATCAAAAGGTGCAGAGGTTATCGGCGTAGGGTTTATCGTAGATAGAAGCAACGGCACGGTCGATTTCGGCTACCCGCAAATAAGCACTGTAAAACTCAATGTAAAATCGTACGAACCGGATGAGTGTCCTCTTTGCAAGGAAGGGATTGAAATAGCCAAACCGGGTTCAAGGAAAGTGTAAAACTTAGTAACCGGTCTCTGTTAAAATCATTTTTATTTATAAACGAATCAGACAAATGCTTAAAGTAAAACTAATATTATTTATAATCTTCTTGACCACACTTCTTTTTCCGCAAATTAATTTTGATGATTATTTTTATAACAAATCATTAAGAATCGATTACTACCATACCGGCGGCACCGTCGAAGAGTCCTACTCAATAGATCGCTTGAAAGAAGAACCCTACTGGGGCGGTTCGCATAAAAACCTTATTGATATTTTCGATTACGGAAAATACAAGGTGATGGTATTTGATGAAGAAACAAACACGCTTATTTATTCCCGGACTTATGCTACTCTTTTCAGCGAATGGCTTACAACCGATGAGGCAAAAGTTACGTCTAAAACATTCAGCGAGACGGTTGTAATTCCGTATCCTAAAAAACCGGTAAGAGTTGAGTTTTACAGCAGGGATAAAATGAACAAGTTAATAAAAAAGTTTGAGTATCTTATTGATCCAAATGATTATTTTATTTCCGAAGAGAGAAGTAACAGGTACGGTAATTTTCAGGTTGTGAACAACGGAGACCCGGCGGTTAAAGTGGATATAGTTATTATACCCGAAGGTTACACCGAAGAAGAGATGGATAAATTTAAAGAGGACTGCAAAAGATTCGCCGGCTATTTATTCGACAGCTCTCCGTTTAGGGAAAATAAAGATAAATTTAACATCTGGGGTGTATTGGCTCCTTCTGAAGAAGAAGGTACGGATATTCCCGGCGAAGATATCTGGAAAAACACGGTTGTGGGTACATCGTTTTATACTTTCGACATACAGCGCTACCTAATGACTGAAGATAACAAAAGTCTTCGCGATATTGCATCGTACGCACCGTACGACCAGATATACATTCTTGTAAATTCCGATAGGTACGGCGGCGGTTCAATTTATAATCTTTACTCTGTTTGTGTAAGCGACAGCCGTCATTCTGAGTATGTTTTTGTGCACGAGTTCGGGCATGGTTTTGCTTCGCTCGGCGATGAATATTATACATCGGATGTTGCCTACGAAGATTTTTATTCGAAAGATGTTGAGCCGCTCGACCCGAACTTAACAACATTAGTTGACTTCGGTTCGAAGTGGAAAGATATGGTGGAAGAGGGAACCCCGATACCGACACCCGAAACACCGGAGTTTGAAAATAAAGTTGGTGCTTTTGAAGGTGGAGGTTATGTTGAAAAAGGAGTTTACAGACCTTACCAGGATTGCACAATGAAATCGATTACTATCGATAACTTTTGTCCTGTTTGTAAAAGAGCAATTCAGCAAATGATAGATTTTTATTCAGAATAAAGAATGAACGTTATATGAACCAGATAAAATTATATAAACTTGTAGAAACAATTGCATCGAAAGAATTTTCTTCGGAAGAAGAATTATTAAAAACCGTGTTGAACCAGATTGTTGAGAACGAAGATATAAAAGTAACCGGCGGAAGAATCTGGAAACTTAATGCGGATAGAAAATCGTATTCTCTTCTTTACCAAACCGGTCATTTCGATAGATTGAAACCGGGATTCGAAATTAAAATTGAAGAGTACCCGATATTCGATAAGATTACCGAGGAACGCACAATTTTAGGCGACGAAACAAACGAAGTGTTACTTGAAAAAGGAATATTCCGTTACTCCGCTTCCGGTGTGGGTGCAAAAGTAAAAGTAAACGGTAAGCGGTATTACGAATATCTGCTTGCGCTTAACAGCGAAAATATTGATGAGCAGTTAAGAATTAATCTTAACATTGTTGCCGCTTCGTTAACTTCGCAAATAAGGCAGCGAAGAATTGCCGAAAAAGCTTCTCACTTAAGAGCCGATATTGATAAGGCAAGACAATTACAAAAGAGCATACTTCCGCAGCATGAGTTAAGGTTTTATGATTATGAATTGTACGGAGTTACCGATCCTGCCGAAATAGTCGGCGGCGACTTTTTCGATTATTTGGAAGCCGGAGAAGAAAAGGAAAGATTGGGTATAGCTATCGGCGATGCGGCGAGCAAAGGCGTAGGTGCAGCCGCCGAGGCAATGTATATATCAGGTGCGTTAAGAATGGCAAGCAGTTTCGAAATAAAAATTACTCCGCTTATGCGAAGAATGAATCAGCTTGTAAATAAAATTTTTGAAGACGATAAATTTGCTTCGTTGTTTTACGGCGAGCTTTCCCGGCACAGGGAAGGGTTGTTCCTTTATGCAAATGCGGGGCATAATCCGCCGTTGTTTTTAAAAGCAAAAACAAAGGAAATAGAATTGCTCAATCCTACCGGACCGCTGTTGGGTCCCGCTCCTAATGCACAATATTATTTGAGCAGTATTAATTTTTCCAAAGGAGATGTGCTGTTGTTATTTTCCGACGGTGTGACTGACACAACCGATTCCGAATTTAATCATTACGGAGATGAGAGATTAATAAACAAGCTGAAAGAATTAAGTCATCTTTCGCCGAAAGAGATCGTGCTTAAAATTCTTGAGGAAGTTGTGGAGTTTTCACGCAACGGAAGCTACAGCGATGATAAAACTTTGGTTGCTATAAAAAAGATAAGCTGATGAATAGTATCCCCAATTATATTTTTGTTTTTTTTGTTAAGATTTTACACATAGTATTCTTTTTACTATTAAAAATAGAATGGATGTTTGGCTGAATGATTGAATGGTTAAAGAATCTTAACCTTTGTCTCAGCCACATCATTTGATTTCCGGCTATGCCGATCTAAGATTGAATGAATGAATGAATAGTTGAATGAATGATGAAAATATGAATTCTATATAAGTACCGTTCATCCATTCATCCATTCAAGCATTCATCCATTCAGTTGTATAAGCAAAGTTGATTTTTATGTTGATTTAATCAAGGGAGGTAATCGTGTTAAAGTCAATCAATCCTTTTACCGGGGAAGTAATAAAAGAATATCCGGTAATGTCTCAGGAAGAAGTTGATGAAATAATAGTTAAAGCCGATGCCGCTTTTAACGGTTGGAAAAGAACCGGTTTTGAAGAACGTTCGGAACTAATGAAAAGAGCGGGGGAGATACTAAGAGAAAGAAAAAATGAATTTGCCCGACTGATGACCGAAGAGATGGGCAAACCGATAGCACAAGCAGTTGCCGAAGCGGAAAAGTGTGCATGGGTTTGCGACTATTATGCCGAAAATGCCGAGCGGTTTTTATCCGATGAAATAATTGAAACCGATGCTTCAAAAAGTTTTGTAACCTATCAGCCGCTTGGTGTTGTGTTAGCCGTTATGCCATGGAACTTTCCTTTCTGGCAGGTCTTCCGTTTTGCGGCACCGGGACTTATGGCAGGTAACGCGGGTATTCTTAAACACTCCTCTAATGTAAGCGGTTGCGCACTCGCAATTGAAAGTGTTTTCAAAGAAGCGGGTTTCCCCGAAAATTTGTTCCGTGCAATTCTTGTTCCTTCTGCTAAAATGGATAAAGTAATTGAACATCATTTAATTCGTGCAGTTACTTTAACGGGAAGCGTTCCCGCTGGTAAGTCGGTTGCTGCAAAAGCAGGAGCGGTTCTTAAAAAAACTGTGCTCGAGTTAGGCGGCAGCGACCCGTATGTTATTTTGGAAGATGCCGATCTTGAACAAGCTTCCGGTACTTGTGTTACTTCGAGATTGATTAACGGCGGACAAAGCTGCATTGCCGCAAAACGTTTCGTTGTTGTCGAACCGGTTTATGATAAATTTATTGAGTTGTTTGTTGAAAAGATGAAAGCAGTGAAGATGGGTGACCCGATGAATGAAGAGAACTTACTCGGTCCGCAGGCAAGTGTGCAACTGCGCGATGAGCTTCATCAACAGGTTGTGAGAAGTATTGATAAGGGTGCAAAGCTTTTACTTGGAGGTGAAATACCTGACATGAAAGGAGCGTTTTATCCCGCTACGGTATTAACAGAAGTTAAAAAAGGAATGCCTGCCTACGACGAAGAATTGTTCGGACCGGTTGCCGCAATAATTAAGGCAAAAGATGAAACCGATGCGATAAGAATTGCAAACGATACGGTATTCGGTTTGGGTGCGGCAGTGTTTACAAAAGATGTTAAACGCGGTGAAAGAATAGCCAGGGAAGAATTAAATGCCGGCTCCTGTTTTGTAAATGCTTTCGTTAAATCCGATCCGCGGCTGCCTTTCGGCGGAATTAAGGAATCGGGTTACGGCAGAGAGCTTTCGGTTTTCGGGATACGGGAATTTGTGAACATAAAGACCGTTTATGTGCAATAATTTTATTCTACTTCTATATTCAAAATATCTTTCATTAATTCTTCTATCGAAAACCTGTTAAACGGTCGGGTTAAAAAGTGAGTGAACCCGGCTTTTAAAAATTCATCTTTGCCGTTCTGCATTTTATACGGTACGATGGAAACGACCGGTGTTCCGGAATACCTGTCTATTTCTCTGATTTTTTTTACCAGTTCTTTGCTGCCCGATACCGATTCAACAGTTGTATCTATTAGCAGCACGTCGTAATCTTTAACATTCAATAGCTGAAAAAATTCCTCGCCGCTGCCGGCAAATGTTATATCGCATTTTTCGCAAAGGGATATTAGAGCTATTTCTCTGCTTGTTTCATCATCTTCGAGCATTAGAATTTTATTTCTTCCGTTTTCGTTTATAATATACGGTTGCTTTAAATGATTTTGCTCTCTGTAATTATCATTTCCTGTCGCTTCAACTACTTTGCCTGTTGCAGGAAAAGTGACGTTAAATTCGGAACCGGTTCCGGGTTCGCTTTTAACCTCTATCGTACCGCCAAGCAAATCGACAAAGTTTTTTGTAACTGTTAAACCCAGCCCGGCTCCTTCGAAGTTACGGTCGAATCCTTCGCTCACCTGCCTGAACTCTTCGAATATTTCTTTCAGATAATTACCTGGAATTCCAATGCCGGTATCTGTCACTTTAATTCTTACGTAATTTTCCCCTTCGCTTTCAAATGCTTCGGCAATAACCGATACGCTTCCTTCTTTGGTATATTTTATGGCGTTGCTTATAAGGTTGTGTAAAATCTTGTCCAGTATTGCTTCGTCAAAGTTTGCGTCTATTAAAGAATACCGTTTATCAAAAATCAGTTTGAGACCTTTCTCCCCGGCTGCAATTTTAAAGTGGTTCAGTTTCGATTCGATAATCTCTATTACATTCAATGGTTCCGGGTTAATTTTAATTTGTTCTGATTCAATCCGCGAGAAATCCAAAATAGAATCCAGTGTTGTCATCAACCGGTTTGTGCTAACGATTATTTCATCTGCCATCGATATCTGTTCATGTTCGTTCAACTCGTCTTTCAGCATTTCTGTAAATCCTAATACGCCGACTAACGGTGTTCTCAATTCGTGACTCATATTAGCGAGGAAATTCGTTTTCAACCTGTTCATCTCTTCGGCTTTTTCCTTCGCTTTAAGCAACTCTTTTTCAGCCATCTTTCTTTGCGTTATATCGGTTTGAATTGCAAGAAATCCAAGCAGTTCGTTTTCTTCGCCGATAATGGGACTAACCAGAGATTCTATATTTATAATTTTCCCCGTCTTCGATTTATTAAATAACTCTTCCCGAACCGTTTCCCGTTTGAAAATCGCTTCCCAATATTCTTTATATTTTTTCTTGTCGTTTAATTCGCTTCGCAGTATAACCGGTGTTTCTTTCCCGATTACTTCTTCTGCCGTATGACCGTATAAAGCGGTAAACCGCGGGTTTACGTAAGTAAAAGTTCCGTAAGGATTCGTCATAAAAATAACGTCGCCGGAATTTTCAACAGCTTTCTTAAGCTTCAATAAACTTTCCTGCGATTTTTTCCTTTCCGAGATATCGTGGGCAAAAGTTATGTTATATTCCTTGCCCTCGAACTTCACATGGTCGGTTGTTACTTCAACCGGTATTATATCACTATGCCTGTCAAGGAAAACAGATTCATAAGTTAAATGTTTTTTCTCTTTTATTTTGTGCCACTGTTCTTCCCATTTCCCTTGTGTAATGTGTGGCGCAATGTCGGAGATTTTCATGGAAAGTAATTCGTGGTGTGTATAGTTAAGCATTTCCGAGGCGGCATTGTTTATATAAATAAACTTACCTTCCTTATCCATCCAGAATGCTGCTTCACCTGCATGGTCGATTGCAAATTGTGTAAACTGAAGCTTTTGTTCGAATTGTTTCCGTTCAATTGCCATTGCAACCTGGTTCGAGACGTAACATAGGAAATCTTTATCCTCCTCGCCGTATCTCACTTTTTCTGAATACGACTGGACCACGAGTACACCGATTGTTTTACCCGATATTTTTAACGGAACACCGAGCCAGTCAACCGGTTTGGTTAGTATCTCTTCCACATTACCGTTTTCCAGTAATTGTTCGAAACGTTCGGGAGTTACCAATATGGCTTCTTCATTACGCAATACATATTCGGTTAAACCTCTTCCGGCTTTTCTCGGTTCGGGCTGTTCATCATATTCATCTACAAAGTAGGGAAAACTTATCATGTTTTTTACAGGGTCGCATAATGCAATGTAAAAGTTGTTTGCAACTACCAGCTCATCAATTATCTTATGAAATTCAACGTAGAGTTGTTTTAAATCTTTAACCCGGTTTGCGGCAACGGATATTTTATAGATGGCATTCTGCAGCGTTTCGTCTTTTTTCTTCTGCGAAATGTTTTTTACTATTGCCTGAATAACAATCCTGCCCTGCAGGTAAACGAGGTTAAGATTTATTTCGGCATCCACCGGCTTTCCGCTGCACTGAAAATGTCTCCATTCGAAGGTAACATGTTCTCCGTTGTCGGCGCGTTTAAATAATTTGCTTAATATTTTTTTAGAAACTCTCCCGTCAGGTTGTCTTTCGGGGGAGAAATCGAGCAGATTTTTACCCAAAATGTTTTCTCTTGGACATTCGAACAGCTCTTCGGCTCTCGGGTTACAATCGATTATACTGTCGCCTTCAATTAAAAAGATGGCATCGTTAGCCGAATCAAATAAGGTTTTATACTTAAGAATATTTTCGCTTAGCTGTTTATCGGTATTTACTTTATCGGTAATGTCTCTGAAACTCCAAACGCGCCCAATAATTTCATTGTTTTTGAATTGAGGTTTTGAGTAGCGCTCTAAGACTCTGCCGTCGTTAAAGTAAAGGATTTCAAAATTTTCTTTTTCGGGATTGTTTTTAAGTTGTTCAATCTTTTTATCGAAATCTTCGGGATAACATAATTGTTTGCGCATATAATTATGTAATACACAGGATTTTTTCAATGAAGCTACTTTATCGGGAATCTTCCACATACTTAAAAATTTGTTATTGTAGCGTATCACTTTTCCGTCAGTATCTATTACCAGTATCCCGTCCGCCGTTGAATCCAACGTTGAATCTATAACCGATTGATAGTTTTCTATTTCATCGTTTAACTTTTTCAGTGAGCTTGTATTTAACGCCATACCATGAATAACGTCGCCTATTTTTCTTGCGCTTAAAAGAACATTAATAGTTTTACCGGTTTTAGTAATAATCTCGGTTTCGAAATTTACGATTTGGGTTTTTGACAGTACTTCTTTAATGATTTTATACTTATCTCTTTTGCTCTTAAATCTTAATATTGCATTTGTTCCTTTAAGTTCTTCAAGAGAGCCGAATTCGAGTGATTTAACGGTATAATCGTTTGCAAAAATGATTGTACCATCAGGTTTTATTTTAAACAAACCGAGTTTCAGATTGTTAGTAAGAGTATTATAACTATCGTCATTATCCGAAATAAACTTTTTTGCATTTTCAAGTTCATCTTGCAAACTTCTGAGAGCCGCTTTGAATTTAGTAGTTGGTTTTGATTTACAACTCATGTAATTATATCCTATAATTTAGTTTCCAACCTTGCAGTAAAATTGAATTACTGTTTATGTTATTTACAACGGTTGTGGGTAAAAAAACTGCTGCCCGGCGGTATGGAGGAATTATAGGAGAAGACCAGATAAGAATGACAGTTAAAATTATGTCCCCACACAACGGTAATCGTAAAAATAAATTGTTCTGTGCTAAGCAGAACCTGAATTACGCCCAAAAAATTATTAATATACACCCCCGGTTATTTATCAAGATACAAGAATCGTTCCACATATAAAATCGTTTTTCCGCCAAAAAATTAAATGCTTCAAAGCCGCATTTACCGGATTTATTACTTTTGCAGAATATTTCGCAACAGCTTTATCAACTGGTAACGGTTGAAGGGCTTTGATAAGTAATGTGTACAACCTGCTTTAATGAACTCCTCTCTGTCGCCGCGCATTGCAAAAGCCGTAACGGCAACTATCGGTGTATCGGTGTATCTTTCCGATTTTCTTATTTCCTGCACTACTTCTTTTCCGCTCATTCCCGAGCCGAGATTTATGTCGAGTAAAATAACATCGAAAACTTTTTCGTTAATTAACTTTAATGCTTCTTCGCCGTTTACTGCAAATGTTAAGTTGTATAAATCCCTTAAAAACAGTTTTGTAACTTCTCTGCTCGAGTTATCATTTTCGACCATAAGAATTTCGGCTTTGCCGCCGCTTGAAATTACTTCTTTTAATTCGATAAATTCTTCTTTTGCATTCCCGGCATCGCTAAGGTCCGATATATCAACTTTTTCGCCCAGGGAAGGAAATGTTATTGTAAATTCGGAACCGGCGCCGAGTTTACTCTGCACATCAATCGAACCGCCTAACAATTCAACGAACTTCTTGGTGATGGTTAATCCCAAACCGGTTCCCTCGAACTGCCTGTTGAACCCTTCGCTAACCTGCCGGAACTCCTCGAAGATTGTGCTTAAACTTTCTTTTGGAATTCCTATGCCGGTGTCTTTTACAATTACCTTAATGTAGTTTTCGTCATCGGCTTTGAAGTTCTTTACCGAAACAGTAACACCGCCTTCTTCGGTGTACTTGATGGCATTGTTAATAAGGTTATTTAAAATCTGTTCGAATATTTTATCATCTAACAATGCAAATACTTTTTCGCCGTCGCTTTCAAACTTTAGTTCCAATCCCTTTTTTATAGCCGCAGCTTTGAATAAAGTAACCCTGTTTTCCACAAGTGTGGTAACGTTAACCGGTGAAAGCTGCAAATCCATGTGGTTTGCTTCTATACGCGAAAGATCCAACAGCGAATTAAGTGTTTCCATCAATCTGTTTCCGCTGTAATAAATTCTTTCAGCCATTTCCGAGTGTTCCGGGTTATTTAAATCGTCTTTCAGCAGTTCGGCATAACCAAGTATTCCTACCAAAGGTGTTCTTAATTCGTGGCTCATATTTGCTAAAAAGCTCGACTTAAGCCGGTTCATTTCTTCTGCATATTCTTTAGCTTCTTTCAACTGCTTTTCAACACGTTTTCTTTCGGAAATATCGTGCAGCGTAACAAGTATGCATACCCTGTTATCGTAAATAATTCTTGTCCCTAATCCGTCGACCCATTTTATGGAATTATCGGTTGTAATTACTTTAAATTCTTCCGAGAAAAGATCCGGGTTACGGCGTGCATCAATCAGTGCTTTTTTAACTTTTAACAGCGAATCGGGATGAAGGTATCTCATCACCTTGGTACCAATCGCTTCTTTCGGCGAGGAAAGATTAACCAGTGTAGCCGCGCTGTTGTTTGCAAAAAGAATTGTCCCGTCCCATTGCAGTATCAATACGGCTTCAAGCATCCTGTTCACAAGCGATTTAAATCTTTCTTCGCTTTGTCTTAAAGCTTCTTCGGCTTTTTTCCTTTCGGTAATATCAACCGCAACACCGATTAAAGCTACGGGATTACCGTTGTCATCTTTAATAACAGAGGTTGAAAGAAATACCGGAAATTCCTCACCGTTTTTCTTTTTATTATAGATTTCACCTGTCCATCCGCCTTCTAATGTTTTAGGCAATATCTGCGAAGCAATGGGTTTGGGAGTTTTTTCAGACCGGACTATCGAAATGTGTTTACCGATTAATTCTCCCGGCTTATAACCGTAAGTTTTGCAAAACGCATCGTTAACAAAAGTAATCCTGTCGTTCATATCGGTAATGCTTATAAGCTCCGAGATACTTTTAACGGCGTGTGCAAATAACTGTGCCTTTTCTTCGGCAAGTTTTCTTTCGGTTATGTCGGTAATAAATCCTTCGAGTGCTATACAGTTACCACTTGCATTAAATACGCCTTCGCCCTTTTCCCACACCCATTTTTCTTTGCCTTCTGCTGTGTGAATTCTGTAAAGTAGTGTGAACGGCTTTTTGGTTTTAATTGCTTTGTTCACCTGTTCCCATACATGCTCTCTGTCGTCCGGATGAATAATTTCGCTGTAAGATAAGGTATGATCATTAATAAAATCTTCGGGTTTATAGCCGGTAAGTTCAAAGCAGCCGTCGCTTACAAAATTCATCGTCCAGTTTTCGTTTAAATCGCAACGGTATGCCATCCCCGGCAGGTTGCTGAATAATGTTTCGAGTTTGCGCTGCTGCTCTTTTATTGTGGCTTCACGGTTTTTACGTTCGGTTATATCTCTTACAATTGCCTGAAGATACATTTTATCGCCGAGTTTAATACGGTTTAAACTTACTTCGGCATCGAATAAGGTTCCGTCAAGTTGTTTATGTTTCCATTCGAAAAACTGCGGTTTGCCTTCAAATGCCGCGGTTATTTTTTCGAGCGCTTTATCTTTCGATAATCTTCCGTCGGGTTGATATTTAGGTGAGAAAAAGTAGGGAGGCATGTTAATAATTTCTTCCCGTTTGCAGCCGAACATTTGGAGTGTCTTTTCGTTGCAATCGATAAAAATATCTTTGCTCATCAAAAAGATTGCATCGTTTGCCGATTCGAAAAGAGCTTTGAACTTAAGTTCGCTTTGCTGCAGCGCTTCAACTACTTTTTTCTTTTCCGTAATATTATTCAGGAAAACCGCAATCCTGTTTCCAATAAGATGTGTAGTTGTAATTTCAAATACACGTCTGGTTGTTATATCTTCATATTCAATCTCTTCGCCGTGCAGCCATTTTCCCTCGATTGCCGACTTTTTAATTTTTTTGATTACATCAAATTTCCGGAAACCGGGAAAAGCTTCTTCCGCTTTTTTGTTAACAAGGTTGCGGTGATCTACACCGAGTATATAATCGGCTGAACTGTTTGCACCTTTGAAAATCAAATCACCGTGTTCATCTAACTCGTAAATATGAACGCCGAAAGGAGCATCGTTAAGTACGTGGTTTAGCTGGTCTATAGATTCTTCGGCTTTTTCTTCGGCAAGTTTTTTCTCCGTTATGTTTTCACAAACTATCAGCAGTTCATTCACATCTTTACTGTTGCCGATAGTGCAGGCATTTTCTCTCACCCAGATTACATCACCGTTCTTTTTAACTTTTCTCAATTCCCAGGTAAACATCTTCCCCGGATTATCAAAGCACTCCTTCAATTGGTTCTTTACTAATTTTCTGTCCTCTTTAAGGAAAACGTCGGTAACCGGTTTACCTATTAATTCATCCGTTGTATAACCCAATTCCTTCGCACCGTTTTTGTTTACCCTAATAACTTTTCCTTCCCTGTTCAGGATGAAATTCATCAACGGATTGTTTTCGTATAAAATACGGAATCTGTTCTCATCGGTATTGATGTCCGCCGTTACCTCAGGTGCCTGCGAGGGAATAATTGTAACCTCGTAAAAATCATTCTTCTTCGAATTGTATTTTATCAGTTCGATATCCGCCTGTATCTTCTTTCTTCCCGATGCAGTAAGAGTACAGTTTCGTATTATTGATTTTTTTCGTGCGGTAGTTGCTTTGATTTTTGTGTGCAGCTCTTCGTTTATATCCGAAGTTATTAAATCGAACAGAGTGGTACCGTTCGAAGCGATATTCTTTTTACCCAACAGCTTTTCCGCTTTACCGTTAAACAGATGAATCTTTGCAGAATCCGCTTCGATAATTAGTTTGGCTTTGGATGAATCTTCGGACGATGTAGTAAAATTATTTTTCATTTTCCCAATTTTTCGGCGGTTATTTTTTAACTGCATTAGTTTATAGGCAACCGGATACATTTATACAATAATAAAATACATCCAATTTTATACCAAAGTTTTGTTTGTTTTGCGAAAGGAAATTGTGAAATGATTGGCATTTTTACCTATAATTGATATATATTTTAGCTAAAGAATTTTGATAATATTAAATTTTAACAAACAGCTTTTAACAGAAGCAATTAAAAAGAGTTATGCCCCCATTTCAGGATACTATAAAAACGCTGCCCTTTAACTTTCCGATTCCGCAATCGGTACTCGAACCGGACGAATTTCTGATAATAATTCAGAAACTGGTTATTGCTATTCTTATTGGAATTCTGATCGGGTTGGAAAGGGAGCATTCACGCCCGAAATCGCAGAAAGTTTTTGCCGGAATAAGAACTTATCCGCTAATAGCAATGCTCGGCTTCGCTTCGGCACTGGTTTCGTCAATTACGGTTGTTTGGCTTTATGCAGTATTCTTTTTAGGATTTGCCGGACTTATAACTACATCGTATGTAACTTCGGCAAAGGAAGGAAGACTCGGCGGTACATCGGAGATGGCTTCGCTGCTGGTGTTTATATCCGGCTCGCTTGTTTTTTGGGATATGATTTTAGTAGCGGCGGCGCTTGCAGTGTTTATGATGCTCTTTCTTTCGCTTAAAATTCAATTGCATTCTTTCGTAGGTAAAGTTAGTACGCAGGATATTCTTGCGTTCCTTCAGCTTGCTATTATTACGGTTATCATTTTGCCGTTGCTTCCCGACCAGACAGTCGACCCGCTTGATGTAATTAATCCGCGTTTAATATGGTACATGGTTATCTTCGTTAGCAGTATAAGTTTTGCCGGTTATCTGTTAGTTAAATATATCGGCAAAGATAAAGGAATTCCTCTAACGGGATTTCTCGGAGGATTGGTTTCGAGTACGGCGGTAACTTTCTCTATGTCTAAACGAAGCAAAGAGAACGAAGTTCTTTCCTCAAGCTACGCGGTTGGAACTTTGCTTGCCTGTTCGGTTATGTACTTAAGGGTTTTTATAATTGTCTTTTTGTTGAATATAAAACTAGCGGGAAGTATCTGGCTTCCGTTGTTTATACTCGGTGTTGTCAGTCTTGCAATCAGTTATTATTTTTCGAAAAAATTAACCAATGATCAGCATGAAGAATTCGAGTTGAAAAATCCTGTTGAACTGAAGTATGCAATTCTCTTCGGTTTTATTTTTGCCGTTGTGCTCGTGGCTGCAAAGTTGGGTCAGCAATACATCGGCACCGAGGGTATTTATGCGGTAAGTACTTTAGCGGGATTAACAAGCGTTGATGCAATTGTTATATCGGCGGCAAAACTTATCCCCGGTTCCATTACGGTTAACACGGCAGTCGCAACAATTATCATCGCAATGATTTCGAACACAGTTGTTAAAATATTAATTGCTCTTTACTGGGGTTCGAAAGAATATAAAAAATATGTTACTATCGGTTTATTAATAGCGGTTGTTCTCTCGTTTGTATTGCTCGGGTTTTACGTTTAATAATTTAGCACAAATACACTTCCGGATAAATTGAATAATTATAAACTTACTATTCAGTACGATGGCACCAATTACGCCGGCTGGCAGATACAAGCCAATGCTCAGACCGTTCAAAGTGTTATTACAGATGCTGTTGATATAATTATTAAAGAGAAGATTAACTTCACCGGTTCGGGAAGCACGGATACAGGCGTACACGCATTGGGGCAGGTAGCAAATTTCAGAACGGAAAAAGAGATTGACATTTTTAAATTTCAGCATTCGCTTAATTCTGTTTTGCCCGATGATATTTCAATCGTAAAAACGGAAAAGGTCGATGAAAATTTTCATGCCAGGTTCGATGCGGTAAGCAGAAGTTATTTGTATCTTGTATCGAAAATTAAATCGCCGTTCTATTATAAGTATTCGATTCAAAAAAAGAATTTGGATTTAAATAAGCTGAACGAATTATGCAGTGAACTGATGGGCAAGAAAAATTTTACTTCGTTCTGCCGGAAGAACAGCGAAGTGAAAAATAAAATTTGCGAAGTTAAGTCAGCCGGCTGGCGCGAAACAAAAGATATGTATCTGTTTTTTATTTCTGCCGACAGATTCCTGCACGGAATGGTGAGAACGATTGTAGGTACATTGTTTAAAGCTGCTGATAACAAACTGAGTAATGATTACATAAAGGAAATACTGGAGCGTAAAGATAGAGAGGCAGCGGGCGAAGCAGCACCGGCAAAAGGATTGTTTTTATACAAAGTAACTTATTGATTATGATAAATCTTAAAAATAAAACTGCACTTGTAACAGGAGGCACACGGGGAATCGGTAAAGCTTGCGTTGAATATTTTGCCAAAGCAGGTGCCGACGTTGCCTTTACGTATAACTCGAACGCTGCACTCGCAAAAGAAATTTGTGATGAGTGGAAAGACGTGTGCAACATCAAATCGTACAAAGTAAATTTATTAAACGAAGACGAAATAAAATCTGCTGTTGATGACGCAATTAATGATTTCGGGAAGATTGACATTTTAGTGAACAACGCCGGAATATGGAAGCACGGTAAGCTGGATGAAATGACTTTGGAACAGTGGAAAGAAACTATCGATGTGAACCTTACGGCGGCTTTTCTTTTTACTAAGTTTGTTTCTCCGTTTATGAAGAAGAATAAGTTCGGCAGGATAATAAATATAACTTCAACAGCCGGACAAAGAGGCGAGCCGGAATACTCTCATTACGCTGCTTCAAAAGGCGGGTTAACTGCATTTACCAAATCGGTTGCAGTTGAATTAGGACCTTTTAACATTACCGTTAACAATGTTGCTCCCGGTTGGGTAAAAACCGATATGACATCTCATGTTTTTGAAAACCCCGGGCAGGAAAAAGAAATAATTGCCGAAATACCTTTAAGAAAAGTTGCAACTGCCGGAGACATTGCCGGAGCCGTGCTGTTTCTTGCATCCGGTCTGGCTTCGCACATTACCGCTTCTACCATAAGTGTTAACGGCGGTTCGGTTCGATAATTTTTTAATAATTACTTTACAAGGACAAATGGAATTTTTAGCAGGATTACATCCCAAAGTCGTACACTTTCCCGTTGCTTTGTTTATTACATACATCGTACTCGAAGCAACAGGAGTTATTTTTAAGAAGGAGTTTTTTCTTAAAGCGGCACATTTAATTTTACTGCTTGGAGTAATAGGTGCTTTCTTTGCCGTGTTAACCGGCAATCAGGCGTTTAGCAATTATGAGCAATGGACGGATGCAAGCAAAGCACTCTTTTTAGAACATCAGAATTTTGCGAATCTAAGTGTGTGGTATTTCACAGCATTACTTGTTGCAAGAACGTATTTTGTGCTTAAGAAAAAATTTTCTCTCCGGTTGAAGTACATTATTTTAATTGCCTCTTTGTTCGGAGGATACCTTGTGTATCAAACCGCAGAGCATGGCGGCGAGCTTGTTTATAAATACGGCGTCGGTACCGAATTGAATATTAAGCAGGTGCCGGATGATCAATGATTTTTAAGCAAGCATCTTTTTAGTATTTTTCAATCGATAAATTTTTATTACAATGAAAAAAATATTACTCCTTATAATAATTCTGTTTCCTCTTCAAACATTTGCCGGCGATCCGCCTACATCCAGGGCAACAGGCGTGTTTCTTGCTTTCGGTGTGGGTCCGCGGCTTCCGATTGGCGATTTAGCCAACTCTACCGATTTGGGTTACGGCTTTAATCTTGAAATTTCTTACACCGACAACGAATACATACCTTTTTTCTTATTTATAAATTTAGGATTAGAACAGTATCCCGGTTCGCAAAGTTTTTACCAGGTCTCTGACTATTCCAACTTTTCAACCAATGCCTGGCCCGTCAATCTCGGGGTAAGGTATTTTTTCACGCCCGTACTCGAAAAGATTGTACTGTTAATACCTTTCGTAGAATTCTCCGGTTCGTTTACCTACTTTAAAAAGCTGCATGAGTTTAAAGCCGGTACAGGCAGAAACAACTTTGTAGAGGATATTACAAAGTTCGGTTTTACGGCGGGTGCGGGCATCTCGATGTTCATACTCGATATAGTTGGAGCGTACCACTTTATGGAAAATAATCAGTTTATTTCAGTAGATTTGCGGGTAAGAATTCCATTGTATATTAATTTATGAGAGAGTAAAAATGAGCTACCAAAATCTGTTACTCGATATAAAAGATAAAATTGCCACGGTAACAATTAACCGTCCCGACAAATTAAATGCACTAAACGCAGCAACTATTTCAGAACTCGATGCTGTTTTCGATCAATTAAAAGATGACGAAAACGTTTATGTTGTTATACTTACCGGAAGCGGCGAAAAAGCATTTGTTGCTGGTGCCGATATATCGGAACTTAACAAGCTCGATACTATAAGTGCAAAAGAATTTGCCGACAGGGGACAGGCGGTTTTCAATAAAATCCAGAATTTCGATAAACCTGTGATTGCGGCGGTTAACGGTTTTGCACTCGGCGGAGGATGCGAACTTGCGCTGGCATGCCACATTCGGCTTGCAAGCGACAACGCAAAATTCGGGCAGCCGGAAGTTAACCTCGGAATTATTCCCGGTTACGGCGGTACGCAGCGTTTAACGAGATTGGTTAACAGCGGAAGAGCCGCCGAATATATTTTAACCGGCGATATGATTGATGCTAAGGAAGCTTTTCGTATCGGGCTGGCTAATCATGTTTATCCGCAAGCGGAACTGTTGGAGAAAGCAATGGAAATGGGAAAGAAGATTGCCGGCAAAGGTCAGCAGGCAATACGCCTGTCACTTAAAGCAATTAATGCCGCAAACGAAGTTTCGTTACGCGACGGGCTGAAGTTGGAAGCAAGCTTGTTTGCTCTTTGCTGCGGCACCGAAGATTTTAAGGAAGGAACTTCGGCATTCCTCGAAAAAAGAAAACCCGATTTTAAAAACAGGTAAACACTGCCTGCCGGTTAATAAAAATGAAATTCAAATTAAGTAAAAAAACGACTGCGCAGATTTTATTTGCTGCCGCAGTCGTTTTATTGGCTGCCAATATTGCACTCAAAAAATTCTTTGTTAAATCTACCGGAACCGAAGTAAAGCCGAAGATAACGCTGGAAAAAATCGACAGTATATTTGTTGCATCGCTGCACAACTACGGAATTTCGGATGACTGGATAAAGGAAAGAAAAACTTCCCGCAAACAAAAAGTTCCATACAAAAGTTATAAAGTTTTGCTTCCAAAAGACCTTTCGATTCCCGTGGTGCTTACGGAAATATATTCGAACTTTTCCGGGTTCGATGTTAGACTTTCCTCGAAAGAAAAAAAGCCCTCGGGCAAATCGCTGCTTTCAATTTTATCGGATGATGAAGTTAAATTAAAATCGGAGTTTGTTTATAACGATACCATAAAACGGAAAGCGGGCAAAGTTTCGTTTTTAATTACTGATTTTGAATTGGAAAGTACTGAAGATTCGGTTTTACTCCGGGTACCGGAACCTTTTTCTATTGTGCTGATTCCCTCGAAAGAAAATAACCGGTTGGCAAAAAAAATAAACAAGCTGAACAAATCGTATTCGTTATTGTTGAACGACGACATCGACGATTTGGATTATAAGCTTAACGAAAGTTATTCGATAAAAAGACTGCGGGCTTCTATTAAAGCAATAGCCAATGATTTTTCGAAGGCGGTATTTTTTATTATTGATGATGAAAGTGATATTTATAATTCAACTGCATATGAATTAATACGCAAGGAATTTTTGATCAGAAAAATAAAGCTTGTTAAAAAAAGCTCTTTCACGGAACTTAGTTACGATGATGAAGACGAATTGAAAAATATTTTTGATGAATACATAGAACTGCTAAATGAAGACGAAGGGAAAACATTCATTGTGGATGAAGATGGGTTACGGACAATCCTGCCCGAAATCAGAAAATTCAGAAAAGTCGGTTATAAATTTGTGCACCCTTCGGAAATTATGATTAAATGATGCCCGGCGACTGCGAAAAAAAATATTAGTGCATCAGCGGCAAATAACTTCTGCTACAACTTCAGTTCCGTAAAAACAATCTCACCGAAATCACTTGTGGTTAACTGTTCCTTAATCTTTTCCTTATCACCTACTAAAACGGTTGTTGCGGCACCGGGCAAAATATATTTTTGTGCTGCTTCATTCACCTGTTCAATAGTTACTGCGTTTATGTTTTGAATATACGTATCGAAATAACTATCCGGCAAATCGAAAATTATTTTGCTGATAAAGTTCGAGGCAACCTGCATGTAAGTTTCGAAGTTAAGAGGAAACTTTTTTACAATTGAAGACTTTGCGAATGCCAGCTCCTTTTCGGTAACACCTTTGCGGATATTTTCTAATTCGTAAAAAATTTCTTTAAGAGCGTTAACGGTATTCTCGATGCCTACGGAAGTCGATACTTCGAAATAAGCCGTGTCCTTTAAATAATAGAACCCGGAACCCGCGCCGTAAGTGTAACCATGCTTTTCACGAAGGTTTAAATTTATCCTGCTCGAAAACTGACCGCCCAAAACCGTATTGAGCAGAAGCTTGGTAAAGTAATCGTCTTCTTTTCGTCCCGTTGTGTGGTGCCCTACGCGTATTTCGGTTTGCACTGAATCTTTTTTATCAACAACGTAAATAACTTTTTTATCTTCCTGTTCCGAAAGGGAAAATGCTTCCGGCTTGTAGGCGGTAGTCCAGTCTTCAAATTGTTTGTTCAACTTATCTTTTAACTCACCGGTTGAAATGCTTCCAACTATAACGATAAAAATATTTTCGGGGTTTATCTGTTTCTTATAAAACTCTACAATGTTTTCGTTATTAATTTTTTGAATATTATCGGTTATACCGATTGACGGTGCAGAGTAAGGATTCTTATCGCCAAGCAGGAATTTTTCGAAAGCGGTATTTGCAAGAAAGTCGGGCTCGTCTTGAAGCTGCTGCAATCGTGTTAAAACTTTTCTTTTCTCCCGTTCAAAATCCTCTTCATTCAGCTTCGGTTCCTTCAGCACTTTTGCTAAAAGCTCAACGGCTTTTCCAAAATTTTCAATCAGCGCCTGCACGGTTATCTGAAGTGTATCGCCGTTAGCGAAAACGGAGAAGTGTGCGCCGAGTAAATCGAACTGCTCGCTTAACTCAAGTGCATCGAATTCTCCCGCGCCTTCGTCAATACACATTGCAAGCAGGTTGGCTAAACCTTTTTTATCTTCGGGATCGAATTTGCTGCCGGCATTTGCAATAACATTTATACGGAATATCGGAAGAACATCTTTTTTAATGAAGTAAACATTCGTGCCGTTGTTCAGCTTAAAACTTTCGAACGATGGCATTTTAAATTGAAGTTCTCCGGAGGGTTCCGGTTTTCTGCTTCTGTCAATTTTCATCAGTTTCCCTCGCAGGTATTATTCGTAAATCTACATAAGGTTTTTTCAGGTAGCGATTAACCGAGTTAACGATATCTTCTCCGCTTACTTTGTTGTATCTGTTAAGGTCGAACGAAAACGAATTCGGTTCATTAAGATAGAAGTTGTATAAGTTCATATGATCGGCAAGATGCTCAAGGTTTTGCAAAGAAAAAACGAAACTCGATTTTATTCCGTTCTTCGATCTTGTAAGCTCTTTATCGCTTATGCCGCTGGATGAAACATTTTCAATTTCGTTAAGTATTTCCGATTTCAAATCATCCAAACTCACTCCCGGTTTTGCTGTGGCTACAATCGTAAAATGCCCGCCCAACTTTCCCGAGTACTGAAACGCCGAAACATCCTGTGCAATTTCTTTTTCGAACACCATCGATTTATACAGACGCGAATTTTTCGAACCGGTTAAAATATCGGACAGCACATCAAGCGGTGCATCATCCTTGCTGAAAACTTTATCCGAAGGCCAGGCAAGGTAAATTCTATCGAGCTGAACGTTATCTTTGTGCACAATAGTTTTCACTTCGGGCAGGTCCGGTGTTTCGGTTTTGATTGCCGGAATTGGTTTGCCTTCTGAAATCTCACCGAAATATTTTTCAATCAGAAGCTTTGTTTTCTCTGTTTCAAAATCTCCGGCAACTACCAACGTGGCATTGTTCGGTGCGTAATATGTTTTGAAGAATGATTTAACATCATCCATCGTATAACCGGCAATGTCGTTCAGAAAGCCGATGGTAGGCCAACTGTAAGGATGACCTTCGGGATAAATGTTTGTAACAAGCAGTTCCCAGGCAAGTCCGTACGGCTGATTTTCGTATCGCTCAAGCCGTTCGTTTTTCACAACGTCTTTCTGGTTGTCAAGCTTTTCCTGCGTTAAAGCCGGAAGAAAAAATCCCATTCTGTCCGATTCCAGCCAGAGTGCAAGCTCTAACGAATCAGCCGGAAGCTTTTCGTAATAGTTTGTTCTGTCGGTGCTGGTTGAACCGTTAAGTGTTCCACCCGCTTCCTGAATGTAACGGAAGTGCATTTCTTTCGGCACATGTTCCGAACCCTGGAACATCATATGCTCGAACAGATGTGCAATTCCGGTTTTGCCTTTAACTTCAGCCGATGAACCGACCTTGTACCAAATGTTTACCGCAACAAGCGGAACAGAATTGTTTTGATGCAGGATAACTTCCAGTCCGTTACCGAGCTTGTATTTTTCGTATTTCAAATCGAGTATATTCATTTAATAGTTCAATTCTCGTTTAGTATGAATTCAATCCGTTCGAGCTTTCCGTCGATGTTCGGACTGGGAATTATGTTAAATATTTTACACAGCAGCGGATAAACATCAATGTTTAACAGCGTTCCTGTTTTGTAACCTTTTTTGAAAGCGGGACCCATTGCAAAAAACGATGCGTGCATATCCATCTGGTGATTATCGTAACCGTGGTTACCGCCGCGCGAATATTTTTTCATTCGTTCAATGTCTTTGTTTATTATTAAACTCCATCCCAAATCGGCAACAATTACAATATCGGATATTAATGGGTTATCGTTGAAGTGAAAATACTCCGGAACTTCGCCGCGCTTATAAACTTTGTAATGATTTTCATTTTGTTTTAAAACATTATAAGCC
>JAJRSV010000246.1 GCA_024278655.1 Bacteroidota bacterium
TAGAGATATTTACAAAGGAATGGGCGGGAAGGAAGAATCGACCTTGATTGCTTTCGGCGATAGAATACCAGCCGTTAATTCCGCACTTGTTAATTCTTTAATGATTCGTGCACTCGATTTTAACGATATTTACTGGAAGGAAGACCCTTCGCATCCATCCGACTTAATTCCCGCAGCATTATCGGTCGGCGAAATGGTCGGTGCTTCGATGAAAGAAGTAATTACGGCAATTGTTCTTGCTTACGAATTCGAACAGCGGTTATGTGAATTTGCAGTGCCGGGAATCCGCGAAAGGAAGTGGCATCATGCTACGCTCACGCAATTTGTTTCGCCAATTGTTGCAGGTAAGCTTTTAGGATTAAACGAAGACCAGATGGTAAACGCAATCGGCATAAGCGGAAGTCACAATCATACAATCGGCTGCCCGACTGCAGGGAAACTTACGATGATGAAAAACACAGTTGACCCGATGGCAGTTCAAAGCGGAGTGTTCGCCGCACTAATGGCACAGAAAGGTTACACGGGAACCGAAGCAGTGTTCGAGGGTAAAGAAGGTTTTATGGATACATTTCTCGGCTGGGATGCAAAAGAACAGAAAGTTTCCCCAGTTAAAATGCAGGGTCGCGATGCAGTTACCGAATGGAAATGGAATCCGGAAAAATTAATCGGCGGATTAGGTGAGAGTTACAAAATTATGGAATGCAGTATGAAAGCTTTCCCAACCGAAGCGTTGACTCATACACATCTTTCGGCGACGTTAAACGTAGTTACCAAAAACAATATTACTTACGATCAGATTGAATCGGTTACGCTTACAACTTTAGCACAGGCGTACGATATACTTTTCGATCCGCATAAATACAGACCGGAATCGAGAGAAACGGCTGACCACTCGCTACCCTACTGCATTGCCTGCGCTTTGGTCGATCATAAAGTTACAACTCAATCATTCAGCGAAGAGAAACTGAAAGACCCGAGAATATGGGAAGTGATTGATAAAATTAAAGGCGAACCATCATTGGAATTCGAAAAGATGTTTCCAGCAAAACAGCCGTCGAAAGTTGTTGTAAGAACCAAAGACGGAAAGGAATACACCGAATATCTCGAGTACCCGAAAGGTGATCCGCGTGAACCGATGACGATGGAAGACCTTGAAATTAAATTCAATTCTCTTTCCGAAGGATTGCTTTCGAGTGACAGACAGAAGGAAATAAAAGATGTGATTTTCGAATGCGATAATTTATCGGTTAATGATTTTATGAAGAAGTTAATTGTTTAATTATTGAATTGTTAAATTGTATTAAGTATGATTTAATTGTAATTAGTGATAGAAAAATAGTTCATTACTTTTTAACTAAAATCAGATATTAAAATGACAGCAAAAATTCATAAAGCAGCTTCGGGCAATAAGGGGGATAAAATCCGCTCCGATTGCTACATCGAACTCGAACTTAAAACCAGGGGCGGTATAAAAATAAATCTTAAGAGTAAAGTTGAATCGATGTATGGCGATTCGATTAAAGAATTAGTTAAGGATGTGCTGAATTATTTTGAAATAAAAAACGCAGAAATTACAGTCGAAGATTACGGCGCACTGCCCTTCACATTAGCTGCACGACTTGAAGCTGCAATAAGAAAAATCTTTCCCGAAACTACAAAAGAATACCTGCTTCCGTTCAATAAAAAATCTCTTTACAAAACAGCAAAAGACAGATTAAGAAGAAGCAGATTATATCTGCCGGGCAACGAACCGAAGTTTTTTATCAATGCGGGACTTCATAAACCCGACGGAATTATATTAGACCTTGAAGACAGCGTTGCACCCGATAAAAAAGATGAAGCGCGCCTGCTCGTTCGTAACGCTCTTCGAAGTGTAGATTTTTACGGATGTGAAAGAATGGTTAGAATAAACCAGTTGCCGCGCGGTCTTGATGATTTAAAATTTATTATTCCCCACAATGTACACGTAATATTAATTCCCAAAGTCGAATCAGCAGAACAGGTTAAAGAAGTTGAAAATGAGATTGAAAAACTAATGAAAGAAAAGACCTTCTCTTCCCCCCATAGGGGGGAACTAAAGGGGAGCTTTTATTTCATGCCGATAATTGAAAGTGCATTAGGTGTTATTAAAGCTTACGAAATAGCAACGGCAAGCGAAAACAATTGCGCACTTGCCATCGGTTTGGAAGACTACACGGCTGACATAGGAACGCAGCGTACCGATGAAGGCAAAGAAAGTTTTCTTGCACGCAGCATGGTTGTAAACGCCGCACGTGCCGCGGGCATTCAACCCATCGATACGGTATATTCCGATGTAACTAATACCGAAGGATTAAGAGCAAGTGTACTCGAAGCAAAGTCGCTTGGATTTGAAGGTAAAGGATGCATTCATCCCAGACAAATAAAAGTCGTACACGAAGCTTTTGCCCCGACAGAAGAAGAAATCGAAAAAGCGAAGAAAATAGTAGCGGCATTCAAAGAAGCTGAGAAAAAAGGTTTAGGCGTAGTATCCATCGGCAGTAAAATGATTGATCCGCCGGTTGTTAAACGGGCGGTGAAGATACTTGAGGCAGCTAAAAGCAATTAATTGTTTTAGCGATGAATTCAGTCACTTATTGTCATTTGTAGTCATAAATGGTCATTCATTGTTATTTGTAGTTAATAAGATTTAAATTATTACTTTTTAATAATTGGTGAGGTAATTATGAAGTTGGAGGAACTTCAGGTTTATCAATTATCAATGGATATAGCTGAAGAAATTTGGAATATAGTAGTCAAGTGGTCATTCTTTGAAAAAGACACTATTGGCAGGCAGTTTGTTAAAGCAGCAGATTCAATTGCTTCAAATTTGAGTGAGGGTTTTGGCAGATACTTTTATAAAGAGAATAAACAGTTTTGTTACTATTCACGCGGTTCATTATTTGAAACTAAAACATGGCTTAGAAAATCATTTAACCGAAAGCTGATAAAAGAAGATGACTATTTAAGATTACTTCAAAGTCTGGAAACAATTAGTATAAAACTTAATAACTATATTAAAACAATAGGTAAAATTTCTAATTAAAATCGAAATGCTTACAACCACAATAAATGACTACCAATGACCAAAAATGACTATTAATGACTCTAATTATAAATCGAAGAATTTCCAATTTCTAAAAATATTATAAAGCAAAAAAATGAAATTAGTAAAAAACGCAGCAGGAAGATTAGTACCGACGGAAGTCAACGGACAAAAACAGATTCCGTTTAAAGGTGTTAATAAGTATAAACCGAAAGGTTATAAAGCTAAACCGCCTATAAGAACCTGTATCGATTATCCCTGGGATGGAAATAAAGTGCAGAAGAGGTTGCGTGAGGCACTAAAGAAAGCCGGACTGAAAGACGGAATGACAATTTCTACCCATCATCACTTACGCAACGGCGATGCACTTACAAATATGCTTTTCGATACGATAAAAAAAATGGGCGTGAAAAACATCCGCTGGTTTCCATCCGCTTCTTTTCCCGTGCATCAGCATTTGATTAAATATTTGGAAGACGGAACAATTCATCACATCGAAGGAAGTATGAACGGACCGTTGGGTAGATTTGCATCGGAAGGTAAGATGAAGGGCGTAGGAGTTTTAAGATCGCACGGAGGAAGATACCAGGCAGTGCAGGATGGTGAAGTGCACATCGATATTGCTGTAATTGCCGCTCCTACAGCAGATCCGTTCGGTAATGCA
>JAJRSV010000247.1 GCA_024278655.1 Bacteroidota bacterium
ATTACCTGTGTTGTAGAAAGAATAATAAGCCGCAAGCTGCCCGTTGCAGTAGATATGAAGCTGGAATTTAAACCCGGTTACGGGCTTGCAACCCCGGCTAAAATTTCACCCGACTCAGTAATGGTTTACGGTCCCGTTTCCGTAGTAAATAATATTAGCGAAGTATTTACAAAAACTCTCGAGCTTTCGTCGCTCGACCGCGAAATTTCGAAACCGGTTGGATTTGCCGAACTGCCCGGAACCCGTTACGGAAGAAGTTTTGTAAACGTTACACTGGATGTGCAAAGAATAGTCGATAAACAGTTCGATGATATTTTGGTTAAGGTTCTGAACGTTCCGCCTGACAGGGATGTTGTTCTTCTTCCGAATAAAATAGGAATAAGCGTAAGAGGCGGAATAGAAATTCTCGGCAAACTAAATATTGATCAGTTTGAAGCGTTTGTACTTTACAGGGATGTTGTGCTCGATACTCTCGGCAGTGTAGTGCCGCACGTAGTAATTCCCGAAAACACAAATCTGCTTTACATCAAGCCGGAAAGATTAAGATATGTAATTAAAAAATTCAGATAGTCTTTAGTCTTACAGCCCGGGTAATGTTTTCCACAAAGTATTCGGTAAATTTAAGTAATGAAATAATCAATTTATTATTCTACAACAACCAAACTATTCTAATTTATGTTTATAAGTTTCGAAGGCATCGATTTCTGCGGAAAGTCAACACAGATAAAACTGTTGGAAGAGCATTTTATTGCCGAAGGTAAAAAGGTTCTTGTAATAAGGGAACCGGGCGGAACGGAGATATCGGAAAAAATAAGAGATGTTCTGCTCGATAAAAAAAATTCTAAAATGTTTATGGAAACCGAGTTCCTGCTTTTTTCGGCAAGCAGGGCGCAGCTTGTTAGAGAAAAAATTAGACCTTCTTTAGAGGAAGGATTTTATGTAATTTCGGACAGGTTCCATGATTCCTCTACTGCCTATCAGGGGTACGGAAGAGGAATTCCGGTTGATGTGATTTTAAATATTCATAAGCTTGCTGTAGGTTCTACTGTACCCGATATAACTTTTTTTATCGATATTCCTGTTGAAGTTGCGCACGAAAGAAAGCTTGCAAAGCAGAGTGAGCACTTAGACAGAATTGAAAAATCGGATATGGAATTTTATACAAGAGTAAGAAACGGATATTTGAAAATTGCCGAAGAAGAGAGCCGGTTCAGAATTATAAACGGCAAAGATTCAATAGAAGAAATTCATAAAAAAATATTAGAAGAAATAAATAAATTCGAACAGAGGTAAGAAATGAAGCGTAAGAAGTTATTAATAATTTTATCTGCGGGTTTTATTTTATTGTTTGCCGGGTTTACCGACATCTACTTCGAGATAAATAAAAACATCGAGTTGTTCAGTAAAGTTTACAAGGAAATTTCGTTTAACTACGTAGATGAGGTTGACCCCGAGCAGTTTATGCGTGCCGGTATAGAGGGCATGCTTTCTTCACTCGATCCGTACACTATTTTTATTGATGAAAAGAAAAAAGAAGACATCGACTTAATTACGAACGGTAAATACGGTGGAATCGGTATTTCGATTGGAGTTCGCGGCGACCATGTAACCATTCTGGAAATAATGGACGGCTATTCAGCTCAACGTCAGGGATTAAGAGTAGGCGATATTATTATAGAAGCTGCCGGTGTGGAAATAACACCGGAAAACGTAGATGAAATTTCTACGCTGGTTAAAGGCGACCCCGGTTCAACCGTTAATCTCAAAATTATAAGAAACGAATTGAAAGATACGCTTGAGTTTAATATTGTAAGGGAAGAAGTAATAGTTAAGAATTTACTTTACGCAGGATTCTATCCCGAAAACAGTAACAATGTTTACCTTAAGCTTGCAAACTTCAGCCGTTCGGCAAGCAACGAAATTAAAGAAGCACTTAAGGAGTTAAAAGAACAGAAAGAAATCAAATCGATTGTTTTCGATTTAAGAGGCAACCCCGGCGGATTGCTCGATATTGCCGTTGATATCTGCGATAAGTTTTTACCTAAAGGTCAGTTGATAGTTTCGACAAGAGGACGCGCTGAATCGAGCGTAAAAGAATATTATTCAACGCAGGAACCGATAATTGGTGATGCTAAATTAGTTATACTTATAGACGGCGGCAGTGCATCTGCATCCGAAATTGTTGCCGGCGCAATTCAGGACCACGACCGGGGCGTTATTCTCGGAACAAAATCTTTCGGCAAGGGATTGGTGCAAACTATAACACCGCTTAGTTATAATACTTCGCTTAAAATTACAACCGCCAAGTATTACACTCCGAGCGGAAGATGTATTCAGAAGATTGATTACTCCGACCACAATAGTGTAATTGCCGATGCCGATTCGATTGTTTATGGTGAGTTTTATACAGACCATAAACGCTCCGTTTATTCCAAAGGCGGAATTACTCCCGACACTACTGTTGAATTTTCGATAAAAGGTAAAATTACAAAAGAGCTTCTTGCAAAAGGATTGTTCTTTAAGTTTGCCGATCATTTTTATTATTCACATCCGGGCATAACTTATAACGAGGTTAGCGACGAACAACTGCTTAAAGAATTCAAAGAATTCACTCAGTCCGAAAACTTTACATACAAGTCCGATGCGGAAGATCATATAGACCTTTTGATGAGTGACCTTTCGGAAAATTATATGGACCTTCTGGATGAGCTTGACCAGGTTAAAGCAAGATTGACTGAACTTAAGAAAAATGATTTCGAATTTTACAGCGATGAAATTCTAAGACAAATAAGAGAAGACCTTGCTGTAAGATACGTTGGTGTTGAAGGCAGAATAATGGAACAGCTTAAAACAGACCGGCAGGTTCAATCGGCAATTGATATTATTAATAACCCTGCGGTTTATAATAAACTATTGAATCTCAATTGAATTTATTTCTTCTCATCCTGCTTTTTTTTCTGGTGGGATTTTCTACCGGAATACTTATCGGTATGCTCGGCATCGGTGGGGGAGCGGTTTTTGTTCCGGTTCTTTACGTGTTACTGCCTTTGTTAGGATATAACGAATCTTCGATTGCAATTGTTGCAATAGCAACTTCGCTTTTTGCTGGCGCTATTGCAGCTTCATCCTCCGGATACTTTCATCTTACAAAAAAAAATGTTGATGTAAAGAGAGCATTTCTTTTAGCATCCGGCAGTGTTCTATCTGCGTTCGTGCTGCCGTTCTTCGTTGTTAAGATAAGTCCGTTAACGCTTAAACTTATTTTCGCATCGATACTGTTAATAGTTGCAATTAAAATGCTTCTCGAAAAAGATGAAACAATGGTTGAATCGGTACGGAAAGCGGTAAGCATAATATTTCTTCCTGTTATAGGAATAATGGTTGGAATTCTATCGGCTATTACCGGTTTAGGCGGAGGGGTGGTTTACTTTCCAAGCTTATATTATTTATACGATTTAAAAGTACGAAGGGCAATAGGTACATCTTCGGTAGTAACTGCCGCCACAATGATAAGCTCATCTTTTTCATTTCTTATTCAAAGCGGAAATTCTCATCAGGGTTACGTTTCGCTTGTTGCAGCTATTCCGATGGGAATAGGTGCCGTTTTAGGTGCAAGAGTAGGTGTCGGGCTGGTTTTTAAGTGGAATTCGAGGATTATAAGAAAAATTTTCTCGGGATTGTTGATAATAGTCGTTATAAAAATTATTTTACCATTATGACGAATAGCGGAATATTATTCAAGAAGAATCCTATCTACGAAAAATGTCCATCGTGCAATGTTGCGGGTGTATTACGCAAATCCCATTCACGTAACTTAACCGAAAAATTAATAAAACGGTTTACGCCTTATTCGGTTTACAGGTGTAAAAAGTGCGGATGGCGCGGTTACCGTTCAAAAATGGTTTTAACAATAGAATCATTAAAAAACGCTTTGGTATATGTTGTGCTGGTAGTTATTGTTGCTTTTGTAGTTTTACAGGTTTTAAAGAGGTTTGTATAACAATTAATTTTATACTAAAAAAAATGTTTCTTAAATTGGTTTTAAAGTTCTGATTTTTTAATTTTGAACCCTTGAAACGTAAGATTTCTGACGGTAAATCTGAGGCTCTGAAAATCATTCGGATTTTTACCGCTCTTCACTTTAATCAATACATTTGTTTTAATTGATTAACAGGTTGATAGTCATTTAATGTTTCAACCTCTCAACAGGGTTTCATACATTAGTGCATTCTTTAAGTTTTCTATTAATTTCAGGGATTAAATGAAATCATCATTTATTGATTATATCTTAAGGAACCGGATACCGGTAACAATTTTTGTTGTTGCCGCTGCTTTTGTTATCACATATTTTGCATCGAGGGCTGAAAGAGACGGGGTAGGTTACACACCCGATCAGCCGATAAATTTTTCACATAGATTACATGCCGGCGATATGCAGATTGATTGTCAGTACTGTCATGTCTCGGTTGAAAAATCGCGGCATGCAATGGTACCCGCTGTTGAAACCTGCATGAATTGCCATAAGGTTGCAAGAACCGACAGACCGGAAATAATTAAACTTACCGACTATTATAATAAAGATAAACCGATTCCATGGAAAAGGGTTCATAAAGTTCCCGACTATGCTTATTTTAATCACAGTGTTCATGTTACCAAAGGAATTCAGTGTGAATCGTGCCACGGAGATGTGAAGCGCATGGAAAAAATCGGGCAAGTGAACTCGTTTACAATGAGGAACTGTTTGAGCTGCCATAGAAATGCGCACGAAAGACTACCCGATGTAGAAGGAATTCAAAATGGTCCTGAATATTGTTACGCCTGCCATAGATGATATTTAATTGATTCAAAAAATAATAATGAAGATTAAAATGGATCGTAAAAAATTTTTTAATTCGTTTGGTGTAAGTGTAGCGGGGCTTTTTTTAATAAAGTTTGCTCCGTTAGGATTTTTGAAAAGTAAGGGGAACAGGAAAAAAGTTTCAGTAAAATTAAATCCACTTGCAGTTAAAAGACAAAAAATAGGTAGAAAGAATGCCTGATAGTAATGACGGAAAAAATATGAACGGAAATTCGAATAATCCTGACCCGAATTACTGGAGAAGTTTCGAGGAGTTATATCAGGATAAGAAATTTTTAGAAGAAGTAAAGAGTGAGTTTAAAGAAGGCGCATCCGATTCGCCCGATGTTTCCAATATGTCGGGACTTTCGCGCAGGAAGTTTCTTACATTATTAGGTGCGTCGGCTGCTTTGGCAGGTACGGCTTGCACAAATTACCGCGATAAAGGCGAAATAATTCCTTACAATAAAAAGCCCGAAGAAATTACACTCGGCGAAGCAAATTATTATGCTTCAACTTGTACTGCCTGTTCATCCGCCTGCGGTATTTTAATAAAGACCAGGGAGGGAAGACCGATAAAAATAGACGGCAACCCCGATCACCCGGTTTCGAAAGGTAAAATTTGTGCGCAGGGACAGGCAAGCATAATGAACCTTTACGATCCCGACAGACTGCAGACTCCGTTAGTGAAAAGCCAAAACCGTTTCGATGAAGTTGACTGGTACGATGCCGATGCAGAAATAATCGGGCATTTAATGTACAATGTTGGCGATAAAGAAATTGCGGTTATTACAAGAAAAATTGTTTCTCCTACCGAAAACAAATTATTAAATGATTTTACACGTAAGTTCCCTACGGCAAAAATATATTCGTACGAGCAGTTTAATGAAAATACGCGAGACAGCGCATGGCAAAAATGTTATAACGGCAGTTCATTCCCTGTTGTTAAATGGAACGAAGCCGATGTAATTGTTTCGCTGGATGCCGACTTTTTGGGTACTGCCGAGAACAAGATTGAGAATGCAAGATTATTTTCAGAAGGCAGGGATATAATGAGTAAAAGATTCAACAGACTTTATGTTGTTGAATCGAATATATCGATTACAGGAATGAATGCCGATTACAGAATGAGGTTGAGACCCGAAGCTCAGTATTCGCTGGTAATGGCTCTGCTTAACGAATTGAATAAAAGAGGCGCTATAAACTTATCGTTAAACGTAAGCAGCTACTCGTTGGATAAACTTTCTGCAGATTATAACCTTTCCAAAAAAGATTTAAATTACCTTGTTGACGACCTGATTAAGAACAAAGGCAAAGCTTTGGTTTATGCAGGCGATCATCTGCCCGAGGAAGTTCATATTGCAGTTAATGTTCTTAACGA
>JAJRSV010000248.1 GCA_024278655.1 Bacteroidota bacterium
ACGGAGTGGTGAAAGAATGGAAATTCAGAAAATTGCATTTTTAGAAACTTACAATCTCGAAGAAAACAACGGAGTGATGGGTGCCATTTTAGTAACCGATGCCGAAACCAAACCGTTGGAATTCAGAGTAACCGCGCCCATTAAGCCGACGAGCTTTCAGAAAACTCTTTACGGCGACGTGCTCCTCGAACACATTTTGGTTGAGTTAATTTCGGTTCCCCTTTTAAACGCAATTAATGAACAGGTTGATTTAATACTCGTCAGAGATCCGTTTTTCCTCGGTGCCAATAACAAGCAGGGAATAAGAGTAGTGCGCATATTTAAAGAGAACGAAAGTAAAGCGAGAGGAAGTTCGAAGCATGAAGAACTTAATTCTGCCGGAAGCGAAAGCGAAAAAATATTTATAGAAACATCCAGAAAGTTCGAAAGCGAATTGCCGGTAATTAAAGAAGAACTGAACAAACTTTCGGAAGGAAGAAACCTGCTTGAACCGTTCGACAGATTAAAATTGGCTTGTGAACAAGTACATCAACAGAAGTCGGTTGACTAATTTAAATGCTTCGCATAGTAAGAAGAAAAATTGCATCCTCACTTTCGGAAATTCAATTAGGTGAGGATTTTTTATACAACTCCTGGTTAAGAGAGCATCCCCATACAAACGTAGCTATCGGCAGTTTAAGTTCGGCTGTTAACGAATCGCTGCAGGTCGGTTTGTCGATTGATGAACCGTACGCATCGCAGCATTTCTTTTTATTACCGGAAGCCGAGCTTTATCCGGAAGATAATATTTATTTTTTCCAAAAAGTAAAAACCAACGCTATATTTTTCACTCTTTTAATTGTTCCTTCCAAAGTATTTTATCATAACGATCTTGAACAGCATCGTCAAATAGTAAACTCAGTTAATTACGATTTCTCATTTGCTTCCGGTTCGGGTTACGATATTCCTGTACGGTTTGCTCTGCCTGAGCCCGTGGATTATCGTTTCGCTTTAATTGTTCCGGCAAGTAAGGATTATCTCGAAAGTCTGAGAGTGAAAGTAGTAGAAATAAAACTGTTGAAGATGGATGAATTGTTCAAAGGCGGTGGAATAAAGTCGGGCTGGTTCAAAATTGGTCTGTTGGATAAGCTTAAAATTAAAAAGCTGAAAATAAAACCGATAACGAACAGAGTGCCGAAAATATTTAAAGTAAGAGTTCCCGAAGTAGGTAAGTTCAGAATTTACGTTAGCAAATTAAGTATGAAGGAATTCAATCCGGCAAGAGTATCGAAGACACCGAATCTTTCTATAAAAGCACCTTTGCGCGCATTAAATAATTTTAACTTCGAATGCACGAACTCACTTAAATTTTACGATGCACACAGCAGTGGTGTTGAAGAGGTGTTAACGGATGAACTGCAATCATTAAAGTCGCCCGAAGCCGTTAAGGATGTTGTTTCTCTTATCCTTAAAAAAGCACATAAAGTAACATGGGAGAAAAGAGAGAAAGCAACCATCGTGCTTAAAAAGCATGAAGATGAAATGGCAAAGTTCCTGTCGGAAAGTGATTATGCATTTCTCGGAGCTGAGAGAGGAATCGACAGAATTAAAGCGTCGGTTGCCGCACTCGACTTTTTATTTAACAATAAGATTATCCATTCGGCATTAATTGTTTCGAACAAGTATGAAATAGGAACGGAAAAAATCGACCCGGTGCTTCAGAACCAGAACGGATGGATTGGTAAGCTTAACACACTTGCTCCCGGACTCTCAACTTCGATAATTAAAGGTGATGACGACGAAAGAGCCGATGCCTGGCATAAATCGGCACTGGTGTATCTTGCAGATTATAAAACCGTTGTAAACGACTTTAACCTGAATATCGTAGAGCAGAATCGATTAAACAAGTTCGATTGCATTATTTTCGATGAAGTGCAGGAGGCATTTGAACTTGAAAAAAGCGGAGATTTTTTACGTGCCGTTAAGCCCGCTGCTTTGTGGACGCTTTCCAGTGTTATAAAAGAAGAGCTTATCGGAAAATTAAACGATGCCTTTAACAATGATGTGGCAATCGGACATAAAAAACTTTTAAAATTAAACAGTGTCTCATCGGACGATGAACGAATAATTATTAACGAGTACTGGCTTCATTTTGATGAGCATCAGTTGTTCGAATATAAAGAGACTTTAAAAGAGTGCAGAAAAGAATTAAAGCGTGTACTCGAGTCGGGTAATCCGTTCAGGTTTCAGGCGAACATATTTACGCTGCTTCATCAGCTTTACCAGGTAAGTAATTTTGCACACGGGTATGACGAGAGTCCAAAGTCGGAATTGTTGATGCACCATTTGAGAATAATAAAAGAGAACGAAGATAAAGTAATTATAATTTCGCAATACTACAGGCGCGGAACAAAGAAACTCGAAAACCTGCTCGACAAACAGAAGATAAGCTACGTCAGCGCACCTAACGGTCTTTCTAACGATGAACTAAAGAAAGCAATTTCACTTTTTAAAACGAAAAAATCGGTAACTGCATTTGTTACCAACATAAAAGAGAACCGGCTCGATTTCGGCAGCTTTGTTGTTCCGTATGTAATACGTTTTGATTCCTGGTGGAATCCCGCAGTAGTATTCCGCACTGCCGATATGTTTGATCATAATATCCCTTCAGATAAGAATAACAAAATCAGAGTGTTCACATATAATATGCTCGATTCGATAGAAGAGAAAGTAAAAGTATTGATGCTTGAAAGAGGATTAACGGATGATAACATTTTGCAAACACTGCCCGTTAACAAGTTTAACGAGTTGATAAGAATTGAAGACTGGCTCGAGATTTTTGAAATGCCGGTTGAACGGACAATTGATATGGATAAATTAATAGCCGACACGGTAGAACAATTAAGGGCGTTATCGCTTGCCGATTACAGGGCAACCCTTTCCCGGTTCTTTTTTGTCCTCGGTTATACCAACATCGATATTCTCGAGCACGAAAACTCAGCTTCCTTCGATATTACAGGCGAAGCGAAAATCGGCAGGGCACAGGTTCATTTATTCGGCAGGGTGATATTGGAAAAAGAAGTAACGGCAAACCATATCCGTCAGTTGGCAATCGATACTTCGGGAATAAACGGAGCAAACATATTTATTTTTACGAAAGGTGAGTTCAGCGATAACAGCCGTAAATTAGCTGCCATCAGAAAAAACATTACACTAATGGATGATAAACGTCTGGCAAAATATCTTGTAAATCTGAACCTGATTCAAACATCCTGAAAAAGTTATTCTATTTCCTTCGGCATGTTAAAAATAAAATCGGGTATGGATTTATTCAGTTCGATTTTAGTAAAACGGTAATTCATCACTTCCTGTCCTTTCACCGAAACATCGACTGTAAACGGAAATAAAATACCGTCGACGAATTTATAATCTCTGAATGTAGTATCGTATTCTCTTTCGATTCCGCCAATAACCATTTTGGTATGTGATCTTAAAATTACACTTGTTTCGGAATCGAGGTAATAAGTAATCTCGGTTCCGTCAGGTTTCGAAAGTTTGATTACGTCAACAAGAATATCTCCGATGTTTTGCGGATCGAGCAGTTCTGCCTTGTATCCCTGCTCCTGATAAGTGAAAAGTAACCCGTCGAAGTTTGCCTGCTCGCTCAGTTTTACAGTTTCTTCATCCGAAAGTTTTTGCGCTTTTGTAATTCCCGCAAAAGGGTTAACACCCCAGGCAACCGAGCCGTTGTATGCCTGAATAAATGCCGTATTCTGATATGAACCCTGAATACGTATTTTATTGGGACGCTTCATAAACGATTTAACCTGAAAGGTAATTCCCGCCTGAAGCAAAGTTCCTTCAGTTGTTATGGTTTCCACCTGCAGTAATTTTTCCTGCCCGATTACCTTGAAATGATTTTCGAGAATTGCCGAAAGTTCCTGGGCTTGCAAACTGCCCGGAATTATAGAGAAAAGAAAAATTATTGTAGCTGTTAAATATCTATTCATTGTTGATTCCGAAGTAATACAAATTTCTTGTATTATAATTTACAAATATCGTTCCTAATATATGAAGAAATTAACGCTAAGTGCCAGTCAGTTTTAAAGTGACTTATACATTAAAACAGATATAAAAAATCCCCGCTTTATTCAAGCGGGGATAATATTTTTCAGGAAGGTTTGCCGCTTTAAATTTATTTGTTTCTCAATGCGGCATCTTCCAATGTTCTTACATAAGCAATAATGTCCAATATCTGTTGATCAGTTAATGCGGGATTACCGCCTTTGGGAGGCATTGCAACACCCGTAGTGTTTAACGGATCGTCCGGTGTTCTTCCCACCTTAACATATTCAAGTAATTCTTCATCCGTTTTGTTTATTGCAAATTCACTTGTGGTTAAATCTTTGCCGAGTTTCGGTAATCCTTTTGCGTCAGGTCCGTGGCAAGCCGAACAGCTTTGCATATAAAGATCTTTACCTTTAATAGGATTACCTTTTTTATAAGCTGTTTTAGTAGTTGTTTCTTTTTTAGTTTTATTGGTAAAGTTTTTCGGTTTGTTGTCAGTTTCGTTACCGCCGCAACCGATAAAGAACAGTATCAGTATTCCTGAAAGAACAAGAATTAATTTATTTGTCATCGAGTACCTCTTTTTTGTTTTATTTAATTATTAAACATAAATAACTTTTAATTTAAATTCCCCATAAAATCCAGTTCCCTTATTTGTTTGAAGTTCATCACCTTGCCGTCGTACTCTTTACTTAATTCCGAAGCTTCCGATTCGTTTTCAACTGCAATTATGCCGTAAGCCATCGGGGTATCGAGCTCTTTGCTTTTGCTGGAAATAAAATATGCCTCTGCTGCATTCAACCATTTATCGCTTGTGTACGAGCTTACCCAATAACGTGCAACATCTTCGTTATGCTTTTTATCGTAAATAAGCATGCCACCTATATCGTCAAAACGTCTTACTTCTCCGTTTGCGGTTGTAATTGCCGCTGCAAACCGCTGTTCGTTTATAATCATTCTGCATTCGTCGCATGCATCTTCGCCCAGTCTTATTTCCGGCGGCTCCGGTTCGTTACTTTTTTTCGAACAACCTGTTACAAATAATAAAAGAGCCGCAGCAAACAGCAGTGCATAAGTTCTCATATTAAATTGTTCCTCTTTTTTTGAAAATGAAATAAGTGCTTGTAAATAAAATTACAATCCATCCGAGAAGAGTACCTACAATTAAATAAACGAGTTGTCCGCCGAAACTTCTTACTGCGTATAACCCGACCGGACCTAATATTTCCAGGTTTCCTCTTATTGCGCTCAGCGCTCCAATTTTAAAAACCTGCAAAGGGTTAAGCATCGAGAGTGTGAATAACTGCGATGTGCTTAACTTGAAAAACAACGAAGTGCCGATTACTCCGAGGTCGCCGAAAAAGACGAGCAGCAGCCAAAGGAATAATGAAATACCAATAGCCGATTCTGTTTTTCTCAGTGTGCTCGAAATAAGCATACCGATTCCGAGACTGACGAGCGCCAGCAGAAATGTAAACCCGATTAAAGATAAGTAGTTAGCTATCTCAGTGGTGCCGCCGCGTATAGCAATTAAATAACCGCTTATTCCGAAACCGATTAGAAGCGCAGCGAGCAATGAAATTCCTACGCCCAAAAATTTTCCTAACAGTACTTCCAAATGAGTAACCGGTTGCGAAAGTATATAAAGCAGCGTGCCTTTTTCACGTTCGCTTGCAATACTTATTGCACCTAATGTTAAACCCATTAAGGGTACTATCAGTAAAATCAGGTTGATTAAACTTGCGGTTGTTTTACCGAAGCCGGATAAATTATATTGTCCCACTCCTGCCAAACCAAGCCACGACAATGCTAGCGACAGCCCGGCAAAAATAATAGCATAAAGTATAAACCATTTATTCCGCTTGGCATTAATGATTTCTTTTCTTGCTAAGAGAATAACGTTTTTAATATCCAAATTCATTTTAAAACTCATAATCAATTCTCAATTATATATTCGAAATCGTCTATTTCAATTCCCGATTTTATCAGTTTGTTTATCGGAATAATTTTCTGGTCGTTGTCAATTTTAATTTTTATACCCGCCCCGTTCTTTTCAACATTGAACCCATCATCTTCGAGTAACTTAAGAGCCCGGGCAATTAATTCATCTTTCATGAAAATTCTTAAGTGGGATGTCTTG
Source organism: Bacteroidota bacterium (assembly GCA_024278655.1). GTDB lineage: Bacteria > Bacteroidota > Ignavibacteria > Ignavibacteriales > Ignavibacteriaceae > BMS3ABIN03. The sequence continues at coordinate 6,188 of JAJRSV010000248.1, forward strand.
CCTATATACTTGTAAATATCCGAAGGAGAAGCTTCCGCTACAATCTTTCCCTGATCCATTATAATTATTCTGTTCGAGAAGGGAATAACTTCATCCAACCTGTGCGAGGAAAAGACTATCGTTTTACCGCTTGCCTTTAATTCCTTAAGCAGCGAAAGAAAGTCCTCTCTCGATTTCATATCAAGGTTGGCAGTCGGTTCGTCGAGCAGCAGAATAGGGGGATCTGCAAGCAGCGCAATTGCCAGAGCCAATCTCTGTTTCATTCCGCCCGAGAGCTGTTTAACGGTTTTTTCCGTATGCTCTTCAAGTCCGACAAGCTTCAACCATTTTTCGGAAGAATGTTCTCCGGTTTTCTTCAGTTTCTCATAAAATTTAAGGGTTTCTTCCACGGTCATATTATCATGAAAAATAATTTCCTGCGGAACAAATCCTATATGATATTTTGCCTGTTTGCTTTCGGTTCTTATATCGTAGCCGTTAATTTTTACGCTTCCTTTAA
>JAJRSV010000249.1 GCA_024278655.1 Bacteroidota bacterium
AATGAAACAAAAGTTCTCTCCTCGATAATATTCGGTGAAAAGCCGCAGGAATTTTTCTATAGTTTTTTCGAAGGAAAATATTCCGAAGGGTTTGATGTTGAAAAAGATTTGCAGAAAATCGGAGTTGTAAACCAGACAACAATGCTGGCTTCCGAAACCCAGGAGATTGCCGATCACCTTAAACAGACTATGATTAAAAAATTCGGTGCCGAAAATCTGAAGGAGCATTTTGCAGACACGAGAGATACTCTGTGTTATGCCACAAACGATAACCAGGAAGCAACGTATGCTTTATTGAAAACGAATATGGACTTGGTAATAGTTGTCGGCGGGTATAACAGTTCGAACACAAGCCATATTGTCGAATTGTGCGAACAGAAACTGCCTACTTACTTTATCGATTCGGAAAACAAAATTGAATCGAATAAAGTAATCAAACATTTCGATTTGAATTTGAAGAAGGAAGTAGAAACTCACAATTACTTGCCGGCTAAAATACCGGTTGAAATCGGTTTAACAAGCGGTGCTTCGTGTCCCGATGCAGTTGTAGAAGCTGTGCTGCGGAAGATAGTTACTTTTTTTGATGATGCGAAAGATGTTAAGGAAGTTGTGGAGCAGTTTTTATCCGGGCAGGTTCAATAATTTATAATTCGATTATTCCTTTTCTGAACTTCTACTATTTCATCCAGCAGCTTTTGAAACAAATCCTTTACGGGAAGTATTTCGTGAATTAAGCCGGAGCTTTGTCCCGCCTCCAGCTCACCTTCTTTTTCATCGCCTTCAAAAATTCCCTGCATTTCTCTTTTTTTGCCGAGCAGTTCTTTTAATTTTTCTTCATCCCAGCCGTTCATTTCCGCTTTAAGTGCCCGGTATGCGAAATCGTTTTTAATTAATCTTACCGGACCGATTTTTTTTAATGTTAAAACGGTACTGTTATCTTCGGCTTCAACCACTTTTTGTTTGTAAACAGGATGAGCTGATGATTCAACCGTTGCCGCAAACCTTGTTCCTATCTGAACTCCTTCGGCACCCAACGAGAGCGCCGCAACAATTCCTCTTCCGTCGGCAATACCGCCTGCGGCAATTACCGGTATGTTCAATTTATCGACCAACTGCGGTATTAATGCTATCGTTGTAATTTCGTCCAACCCGTTATGCCCGCCGGCTTCAAATCCTTCGCCCACAACAGCATCGCAACCGGCTTCTTCTGCCTTCAAACCGAATTTAACTGAAGGGACAACGTGAACAACTGTTACACCGTTTTCTTTTAAAACATTTATAAATCTTTTCGGACTTCCAGCCGAAGTAAATACGATTTTTATATTTTCCTCAACAGTTACTTCGACTAACTTTTCAGCATCGCCTCTTTGTATAGGAATATTTACTCCGAACGGTTTATTAGTAGCATTCTTACATTTTTGAATATGCTCTCGCAATAGTTCGGGTTTCATTGAACCGGCGCCAATTAAACCGAGTCCGCCGCAGTTGGATACGGCGGATGCAAGTTTCCAACCGGAAACCCAAACCATTCCTGCCTGAATGATCGGATACTCGATATTAAAAAGTTCTGTGATTTTAGTTTTGAGTTTTAGCATAGTGATAAAAAATTAATGTCTCAAATATAGCATTAGTTATTTTATGATAGTATCGTTTGTTTGTTTTCAGACAAAGTTTAGGTAATTTTGTAATTCCAAAATTCAACATTAATCCTTAATAATACTTAACAAAAGGTAATTCGAAAATGTCTTTTTTCTTTACATCCGAATCTGTTTCCGAAGGTCACCCCGATAAAGTTTGCGATGCAATTTCAGACGGAGTTTTAGATGCAATCTATTCGAAAGATCCAAATGCAAGAGTAGCTTGCGAAACTTTTGTAACGACCGGTTTGGTTTTAGTAGGCGGCGAAATATCCACGGATGCTTACATCGAAATTCCCGATGTGGTAAGAGCAACAGTTAAAAAAATCGGCTACACAAGTGCCGATTATAAATTCGATGCAGAATCATGTTCTGTATTAAACGCAATTCATTCGCAGTCGCCCGATATAGCAATGGGCGTTGATAAAGGCGGTGCCGGTGATCAGGGAATTATGTTTGGCTATGCCTGCGATCAAACTCCCGAACTGATGCCTATGCCTATTATGTATGCTCACAAGTTGGTTAAAAAGTTGGCTGATATAAGAAAGGGCTTCGACGGTTTTATGCCTTATCTCCGTCCGGATGCAAAATCGCAGGTTACAATTGAATATGATGACGATAAAAAGCCCGTAAGAGTTGATGCTGTTGTTATCTCTACTCAGCACGATCCGGATGCAACACAGGAACAGATAAAAAATGATGTAATTGAAAAAGTTATTAGAGAAGTAATACCGGCAGAATTACTTGACGATAAAACAACATATTTTGTTAACCCGACCGGCAGATTTGAAATCGGCGGACCGCACGGAGACAGCGGCTTAACCGGAAGAAAAATAATTGTAGATACTTACGGCGGTTGGGCACCTCATGGCGGAGGAGCTTTTTCGGGAAAAGATCCCT
>JAJRSV010000250.1 GCA_024278655.1 Bacteroidota bacterium
CCGCCAGAGGATTATTCTATGAAATCTAAACAGCTAAAGCTATTTTAGGGGGGATGGAAATCAGAAAATTAAAAAATCTGTCCAATACATTTAATTATTAAATCTTTTTCTATGTTTTATTTTTATTTTGGACAGCAGTGAAACTTTTAATTACTCAGTTGGGTTTTCATTTTTAAATAATCTTGCATCTGGAAACAGACTTATCTTAAAGTTTTAAACTTTACTTTTTTTCCAAATTATATTAAGTTGATTTTATATTCATAATTGTTAGCAACAAATTATATGCGGGGTTGCCTTATGAACTTTATCAAAAACCATATACCGACTGTTCTTATTTTTAGAACATTGTTCATACTCATTGTCTTGCTTCCATCCCTTACTTTCTCACAAACTAATAACATCTCATCCTATCAATACGTTTCTCCTGTTCCCGGTTCATCTATGATTTTGCCGGAAACAAACATAATTATCAGATATGGGGAGTTTATTGATCAGGGTTCTTTATTAAGCGATGATGTTATAACCGTTGTAGGTTCAAAAAGCGGAACACATCGCGGAAGCTTGTTCCTTTCAGACGACGGCAAAACGATTATCTTCAAACCGCACAAAAAATTTATGTGGAACGAAACCGTAAGCGTTAGTTACAGTGGCGGAATTTCAACCGTTAGTGGAGATGAGCTTCTTCCTTTCGAATTTCAATTTAAAATTAGCGAACAGAATCCGAGAGCACTTTATACGCGAAGTGCAAAAGAGATATTGGAATTAAATGACGAATCGTTGCCGGATTTTATTAATGATAATTCGGGAATGCAGGATGTAAAAACGGTTAACGGATTCCCTGAGGATTTTCCGACGATTACAATTATGACATCGGATAATCCTACTCCCGGCTTTCTGTTTTTTGCTCCGTTTTCGTGGCCCCTGCCAATCGGTTATTTGATAATTGCAGATAACAGCGGCAATGTTGTTTACTATGAACGGTCGAACTCTATAAAAGCCGATTTTAAAGTGCAGCCGAACGGCTTATTAACTTATTACGATTTGGCAACAAGAAGCTTTTATGCGATGGACTCTTCGTACAATGTAATCGATACATTCCAAACCGGCAACGGTTACGAAACCGATATTCACGAGCTTCAGATTTTGCCAAACGAACACTCGCTGCTGATGGCTTACGATCCGCAGCCGGTTCGGATGGATACGGTTGTTGAAGGCGGTGACTCGAACGCAATCGTAATCGGTTTGATTATCCAGGAACTTGACGCTGATAAAAACGTAGTGTTTCAGTGGCGAAGCTGGGATCACTTTTTAATTACCGATGCTACCGAAGATATAATTTTAACCGATTCGTTAATCGATTATGTTCATGGCAATGCAATTGAACAGGACTTTGACGGCAACCTGCTCATTTCATCAAGGCACCTTGACGAGGTAACAAAAATAGACAGGCAGACCGGCGATATTATCTGGAGATTCGGAGGATTAAAATCGCGGAACAACCAGTTTACTTTTATTAACGATAATATCACGTTCTCTCATCAACACGATATAAGGCGACTTGCCAACGGCAACGTAACACTTTTCGATAACGGCAATCTCCATCAATCGCAATTTTCAAGAGCGATTGAATATCAGCTTGATGAACAAAATAAAACCGCAACTTTAGTATGGGATTTTAACAACAATCTTAATTCATATTCGTTTGCAATGGGAAATGTTCAGCGGCTGCCTAATGAAAACAGCATTATTGGCTGGGGGTTTAAAAGTCCCGGCACCGCAGCTATCTCCGAAGTAAGAATGGACAAATCGATTGCATTCGAACTCGGTTTGCCCGATACATCGGAAAGCTACAGGGCATTCAGATTTCCATGGAGAACAAATCTTTTTGTTACTAATCCCGATTCGGTTTTCTTTGAAGCCGTACCGCCGGGAAGTACCGAAACACTAACCGTGAACCTTGTAAATAACTCAACAGATTCGGTTGTTATTAATGATTTGTATAATAAAGATACTTCATTCACTGCCAATGTAACTCTTCCGTTTGTATTACCTCCTTCAGGTTCGGTTCCGTTGGATATTATGTTTTCTCCGCCGGAAGACGGATTTTACATCGATACAATTCACATAAGATCGGATACGGACACATCGCGCATTGCGCAGATTTTAGTTGTTACCGGCAGAACCGATACAACAATTTCATCTGTTGATGATGATATAAATGTTAACAGCTTTAAACTCGAACAAAACTATCCTAATCCGTTTAATCCAGTAACAAAAATAGTCTATCAAATTCCTCAAAAAGAATTTGTAACTCTTAAAGTTTACGATTTACTCGGAAGGGAAGTAGCAACTTTGGTTAATGAAGAGAAACCCGCGGGAAGCTATACCGTATTATTTAACGGAGAGAATTTAGCAAGCGGAGTTTATATTTATAAAATTCGGGCGGGAAGTTTTTCTGCCGTTAAGAAGCTGCTGCTACTAAAATGATTGTTTGTAAATTATTTAGAATAATCTTAGAAAATAATTTTATGCTTGCCTTCTATTTTTTTTAGAAGGCAAGCTATCTGAATATTTCCCTCATATATCCTTCCTCTTCTTCCCATTATTCTATCTTTAATTTATGTTTTATTGATGTCGATTTACTTTTCGAATCAGTTGCTTAACTTATGGCAATAGTTGGCAATCATAAATATACATATTAGCAAGTTATATCGGTTTTTAATAAATTTAGATAGAGAAAAAATAATTTTAATATGATTAGGTGTTGTTAAAGTAACAGCCGTTCGATGTTAAGTTATTCTGTAAGTGTAATATCATAACTTAATATTTTTTTTTACGGAGGGGAGAAATGGCAACGCAAAACAGGAGAGACTTTTTAAAGACTGCTACATTCCTTAGTGCAAGTGCATTAAGCATTCCAACTACTCATGCCAAAGCATCGGAACCTGAAGCTTTAAATGAAAACAGAATGGGTGTTCTTGTGGACACAACTGTTTGTATCGGCTGCCGGAACTGCGAAGCGGCTTGCAAAGAAGCTCATAACTTACCGATGGAGACTTCTTTTAACATTAATAACAGAGATATTTTCAAACTTAAAAGAAGACCGGACGAAACATCACTAACTGTAGTGAATGAATATCCGAATCCCAAAAACAAATTACTTCCTACCGATGTTAAAGTTCAGTGTATGCATTGCGATCATCCGGCTTGTGTTTCCGCCTGTATAGTCGGAGCGTTTACAAAACATAAAAACGGAGCAGTAACGTGGGACGGCAGTAAATGTATCGGTTGCAGATATTGTATGGTGGCATGTCCTTTTCAGATTCCTGCCTTTGAGTATAACAAAGCTATTCAACCGCGAATTATGAAATGTGATTTTTGTTTTGAAAGACAGAGTGAAAACAAACTTCCCGCATGTGTGGAAATTTGTCCGACTGAAGCTTTAACATTCGGTAAGAGAAAGGATTTATTAGAGATTGCAAGAGACAGGATAAAACGCAGACCGGAGAGGTACATCAATTATATCTACGGCGAACATGAAGTAGGCGGTACTTCGTGGCTTTATTTAGCCGGGCAGAAATTCAGCAATCTCGATTTTCCCGTTCTTGGTACAGAACCGGCTCCGGGTGTAACCGAATCAATTCAGCATGGAATATTTGCTTACTTTATTCCACCCATTGCATTGTACGCATTACTTGGAGGAGTAATGTGGATAAACAGAAGAAAAAATTCAGAGGAGGAAAAATAATGGAATTCTCGATGAAGCCTGCTCAACTTAAGATAAAATATTTAACACCGGGTGTTGCAGTATTAATTTTATTGGCATTCAACGGCTTCGTCTTTCTTGCCCTTCGTTTTTTATACGGATTGGGGTATGTAACAAATTTGGATCTGCAGCATCCCTGGGGAATTTGGATTGCTATCGATGTCGCTTCGGGTGTTGCGTTGGCTGCCGGTGGATTTACAAGCGCTGCACTGGGACACATTATTTACAAAGAAGATTACAAAATTATTCTGCGTCCCGCTTTGTTAACAGCTATGTTGGGCTATACGTTTGTTGCGTTCGCTGTGTTTATCGATTTGGGTCGCTACTATTATATCTGGCATCCGCTTATTTATTGGAACGGAACATCCCCTTTATTCGAAGTGGGAATGTGTGTGATGATTTATGCAACGGTTTTATACATAGAATTTCTGCCCGTCGTTGCCGAAAGATTTATCGGCAAAGTAAATTTTAAAGGTATATTTTCTTTTTTGAACAAGCCGGTGGATTCACTTCTTCGAACGCTTAACCGCGGTTTAAGAAAAACGATGTTCATCTTTATTATTGCCGGCGTAGTTCTCTCAACACTGCATCAATCTTCGCTTGGAACATTAATGGTAATTGCCGGCGAAAAAATGCATCCGTTGTGGCAAACCCCAATACTTCCACTGCTGTTTTTGCTTTCGGCTATTGCAGTGGGATTTCCGATGGTAATATTCGAATCGTTGATTGCCGCAAGATCTTTTAAACTCAAACCCGAAATGGAAGTATTGTCCGGCTTAGGTAGAATGGTCGGACCGTTACTTGGTATTTATCTGGCGTTTAAAATTGGCGATATGGCAATAAGAGGAACTTATGTTTACCTAACCGAAGTAAATACGCAAAGCGTAATGTTTATGATTGAAGTAATTGTGGGTGTAATTATACCGTTACGAATGTTTTTCTCTGAAAAAGTGTTGCGTTCGAAATTGTGGTTGTTTGTAGCTTCTACATTAGTAATAATAGGGGTGCTGTTAAACAGAATAAATGATTTTCTTGTTGCATATTCTCCACCATATGCGTTTCAGTCTTACTTTCCTTCAATAGGAGAGATATCTGTTACAATAGGTTTTATCAGTGTTCTTGTTTTATTATACCGGGCGTTTGTTATGATATTTCCGGTTATAAGTTTGCCCGACAAGAAGTTAATAACTCAAGCTAAGTACGCTGTTAGGGGAGGCGCGAAATGAGAGCTTTGGTTTATTCCATATTAATAGTACTTATATCCTTGCTGGTTTCGTCCGCTCAGATAAAAAAAGATCATTCCGGACAGAATATTACGTGCGAAACATGTCACGTTTGCCGTGTACCTACAAAGGACGATCCCTGCCTGCGTGCATGTCCCCGTTTATTAATGATAAAACAATTTCCTTCGCCCGAAACCGGACCTGACGTTGTGGTTATGGATGACTTGACCGACAGGTATATGCCGGGTGTTTTCCCTCATAAACTTCACGCGCAAATGTCCGAAATGACGGGTGGATGTATTGCCTGTCATCATTACAATACGCTGGGTCCAATTCTTAATTGCAAGGAATGTCACTCAATTAAAAGAAAACGGGAAGACATTACTAAACCCGATCTGAAAGGAGCGTATCATCAACAATGCTTAAACTGTCATCGTCAGTGGAGCCATAAAACAGAATGTGTTTCGTGCCACGAAAAGAAAAACGGCAATACCGGATTGAGTGTTGCCCAATTGATTTCGCGTTTTAAGAATAAATCTCATCCCGAAGTTAATAAGCCGGATGTTATTGTTTACGATACAAATTACGATAAAGGTAAACTCGTAACATTTTATCATAAAGAACATTCAACTCTCTTCGGATTGAAATGTATTGACTGTCATAATAACGAAAATTGTATTCGTTGCCATGATTTGCAGAAGAAAAACAAAGAACAAATATCCGGTTTCGATTTACCGGTAAAAGTTCAGGTCTCTAAAGAAGAACGGCACTTAAAATGTTTTGGTTGTCATGCGAATAACAAATGTTCTTTTTGTCATAGCAACGAAAAGATGAAACCGTTCGATCATAAATTAAGAACGGGTTGGGCACTGAACAGGTTTCACAAAAAACTAAGTTGCATAAAATGTCATGGTAATAAAAAGTCATTCACTAAACTAAATAGCAATTGTAACAATTGTCATTCCGGTTGGACGCCGGAAACATTCAATCATAAAATAACCGGCTTAGTGTTGGATGATAACCATTCCGATATCGACTGTGAAGAGTGCCACTTAAATCGTGATTTCGGAAATAAACCTGTGTGCGATAACTGTCATGATGATAAAAACTGGCCTGAAAATAAGCCGGGGCGAATGGTAGAATAATTTTCTTTTAATCAAGGAAACTTGTAATGAAACTTAAACAGGTTATTACAAAAATAGGATTAAAACTGATCATTGCCGTAGGGCTTATTACCATTTTAATTATAGGGGTTTATTCATACTTCAATATTCGCTCGCAGAAAGAAGCTTTGCTGGCGCAAGCCGAATTACAGGCAAATAAGTTAAGCGAAACGATAAAGAAAAGTACACACTCGAGCATGCTGTTAAATAAACGCGATCAGATCCACGAAATAATAAATACGGTCGGGCAGGAATCGTACATCCGTGAGATACGAATCCTCAATAAGAAAGGAAGAATAATGTATTCTTCTAAAAAGGAATTGATAGGTAAAATGGTTGA
>JAJRSV010000251.1 GCA_024278655.1 Bacteroidota bacterium
ATCAAGGTGTTGAACGAAGACTGTTCACACACGAACAGGTGGAATCATATCTCAACAACATTAAGGGAACCGAAAACTTAAACGACCTTTCGGTTTGCGATGTGATAATCGAAGCCATCTTCGAGGATTTTAATGCAAAGCAGGATTTGTATAAGAACCTTAACAACATCGTAAACGAAGAAACAATACTTGCAACAAACACATCTTCTTTTTCAGTAACCGAATTAGCAAAAGCAGTTACAAAGCCGGAAAGGTTTATCGGTATGCACTACTTCTACCACGCGGCAAAGAACCGGCTTGTTGAAATAATTCCGGGAGAGAAAACTTCGGAAGAAACTTATAAAGCGATGAAGGTGTTTGCCGTTCAATCGGGTAAGGATGCAATAACTGTGAAGGATAGATATGGATTTGCAGTCAACCGCTTCTTTGTCCCCTGGCTTAATGAAGCAGTGAGCCTGCTTGAAGAAGGCATTGCCGATACTGCTGCAATAGATAATATTTGCATGAAACTGTTCGGAATCGGTATGGGACCTTTTGCTTTGATGAATGCAACAGGAGTTCCGATAGCTTATCATGCACAAAAAACATTGGAAGTATTCGGTGAGTTCTACAAGGTAGCTGATTTACTCAAAACCCAAGCCGAAGCAGGAAAGGATTGGGAAATTACACAAACAGATGATGAGTTAGAGATAGATGCAGAACAGGAAAAAATAATTAAGGAAAGAATGTTAGGTGCGGTCTTCTTTGTCTGCTCGCAAATTCTCGATGAACAGGTTTGTTCGGTAACCGATTTGAACCGCGGCGCAAGAATAGGACTGCGCTGGCGGAAAGGTCCCGTTGACCTTATGCAAAAATACGGTGAAAATGAAGTAAAGCGATTGGTTCAGTTGATAGTTGAAAGATACAATGCCGGAATGCCCGTATCGATAAATGAGAATAACTGGAAACTTGAATATGTGCAACTGGAAAAACACGAAAGCCGTGCAGTTATAAGTATGTCACGACCCGAAGATATGAATGCACTGAATGAAGAGGTTATGAATCAGTTGCTCGAAAAGTTTAATGAAGCGGAGAATGATGAAAACATCGATACGATAATCATCACAGGAACAGGCAAGGCATTCGTTGCCGGAGCGGATATAAAATTCTTTGTTCAAAACATAAAGAATAATTCTATTGATAAAATAGAAGCATTTACAAAATTCGGTCAGGATGTTTATAAGAAAATTGATGAATCGAAAAAGAAAGTTGTTGCAATAATAAACGGACTGGCATTGGGCGGCGGATTGGAGCTTGCACTGTGCGCCGATGTTATTCTCGCACTGCCAAAAGCTGTTCTATCTTTCCCGGAAACCGGCATTGGTATTTATCCCGGTTTAGGCGGAACGCAGAGACCTCAAAAGAGAATCGGGAAAGGATTGACGAAGTATCTTATTTTTACAGGAAAAATGTTAAGCGCAAAAGATGCCGAACAAATAGGATTGATTGACGGTGTTATCAGTTTGGATGATATGTTTGAAATTATTGAAGGCGGAAAAGAAATACCGGAACAGGTTGCGGCGGATAAATCATTAAACGAAAAATGGAAAGCACTCGAAGAATTTTTCGAACAGAATAATATTTCTAAAATATTGGAAGGAAATGTTTCTCCGGGAAACCTGACGGAAGAAGAATCTGCGAAACTTGCTAAAAATGTTCAAAGGAAAGCACCGCTTGCACTTAAGATTGCGGAGAAACTTATCGATGAAGCAAAAGGTCCGGAATCTGAGCTTGAACACTTGGCTGAAATATTTTCAACATCGGATGCATTACTTGGGTTAAGTTCAATCGGTAAGCGAGTTGAATTTCAGGGAAAATAATTTTTTTGAAATGTGAGACGTGTAAATTTAAATGAAACGGTTATTAATATTGCTTGCTTTGCATCCGTTAATCTGTTATCCGCAGATTACTATTACGGAAGCGGACATCGCAGAGCAATACGCAATCAGTAATACTGTTACAACTTACTCGAATTATGTGTTCTTACCGGTTAACATCGGTTCTCCCGGCGGCGGTAACAACTGGGATTTTCAATGGTTTGGGTTAAACAATCCGGTTTTCAACACTGTTATGAGTCCTGACGATACTCCTTTCCGGAATCAGTTCGCTCAATCAACTCACTGTTTGTATAACTGGTTTACTCAGGAAGGCAACGTTTATAAAAATTATTCCTACTTAAACTTAACAGCAACCGATTTCAGTTTAAGCGGCGATGCTTCAACCTTTTCATGGATTGAAGGTTCATTACTAAAGGTTGTAAACATTCCTCCCGAAATTTTGTTCGCACTGCCGTTGAGTTACGGTTTATCGTGGATGCAGAATTATATGAGTACATATACTTATTCGGTGAACGGCAATATTCAGAATGAAGAGATTTCGTCAATCACTATAAATTCAGTAGTTGATGCCTGGGGCACTATCACGGTGCCGGGAGGAGTAACAACGGATGCTTTGAGACTAAAGGAAGATAAAATAACCGTTAACCAAACCACCGGAAGTTACGAGCGGGTTATTATCTATACATTTATCACCAAGAACAACGGAGAGTTTACCGTACCGGTTGATACAACACAACCGGATAACGGCGAAGTTAATGTTAACGGTGTGGTTAGCTGGAACGGAAACTTTACAACGGGCATTGATGGATTTAAAAACCCGCCCGACGAATATTCACTTAAACAGAATTATCCGAATCCGTTTAATCCGTCAACTAAAATCAAATTCACTATTCCAAATGCAGGGCAACGAGACTCGTCGCCCTACAATGTTACATTAAAAGTCTACGATGTTTTAGGAAACGAAGTTGCCACCCTCATAAACGAAGTAAAACCGGCAGGTACTTATGAAGTTGAATTTAATGCCGAACATCTTCCGAGCGGAATGTACTTTGCAAAGTTAACCGCTAATGATTTTACCCGGGTGATTAAAATGACTTTGCTGAAGTAAGATTGCTGATGTGCCAGTCACTTCGAAGCTTCGCCTAACTACTGTTAAAGTGACTGGCACATTGAAGCACATTTTATTGGCACATTTGCATACAAAATCCTATCTTTATTGTATGCTATTTAAGAACCTGAAAATATTATCTTTAATACTGATTGCATCATTCCTTATCCGGTGCGGAGGTAAAGAAGAAAACTCCCAGCTTTCCACAAAAGAAATCAAACAAAAGAAAAAAGTAACTTTAACCGGTAAAAAGATTTTCGGAATCAAATCGGGAATAATTTATTACGAAGTATCCGGTTCACAAACCGGTGAAAAGAAATTATACTTCGCCGACTGGGGGCAGAAACAGGCGGAGTTTTCGAACACTACAATAAGAGTCGGCAAGTATAAAAAACATTCGAACCTGTTAAAAATTTCCAACGGCGATTTGCAATATATAATCGACCTTGCTAAAAACACCGGAACGAAAAGAAAAAATCCCCTGCTCGAAAAATTAGAAGAGTTCGGCGAACAGGTAAATTATAATGATTTCGGTGAGCAGATAATTTTAATAAACGGCGGAATTGATATCGGGAGCGAAAAAGTAGCGGGAAGAAAATGCCGCATCTATGATTTTCCGAACCGTAAAAGCAAAAGCTGGGTATGGAACTGGATTACTTTGAAGACCGAAACACATTCGGGCGGGGTTGATATCGTTACCGTTGCAAAGGATGTAACAGAAAATGCCGGTGTTGCCGATTCAATTTTCTCACCACCCAAAGGCGCAATGATTACCGAAATTGATTTCAGCGGATTGAAAGACGAAAAGAGGGGAGAGAATTTTTAATTCTATGATTGATCTTCTTCCTCTCGGCGGTGCGGATGAAATTGGTGCGAACAGTTACTATTTGAATATTGACGGCACCGGAATAGTTTTGGATTGTGGAATGCATCCGCAAAAAACCGGACTCGATTCACTGCCCGACTTCGAACTTATTAAAGATAAACCTGTTGATTATGTTTTTATTTCTCATGCACATCAGGATCATCTTAACGCGCTGCCCTTTTTTATTAAACGCTATCCACATGTAAAAATTGTAACTACTCCGCAAACCCGTGCGGTAGCCGAACTTACGCTGCACAATGCAATATCAATTCTTAAGCGTCAGATTGATGATGAATCCTTTCAAATCTATTCACACGAAGAAGTTGATTTGCTGATTAAGTCAATAGGTTACAAAGCTTATAACGATGTTTTTGAAGTATCGGGTTACAACGGCGGCAAAGGTAAAATTAAAGTTGAGTTTTATGATGCGGGGCATATTCTCGGTTCTACAGGAATATTAATTCAGAAAGATGACTTCAGGATATTTTATACAGGAGATATAAATCTTTCAACACAAACTATAATGAGCGGTGCGGTAATTCCCGAATCAAAAGTTAATCTTCTTATAACCGAATGCACATACGGTGCAACCGATTCAAACTCTTTGAACAACTGGGAAGAGGAAGTTAACAAGTTTACATCATCTTTGAATAAAGTTTTAAACAAAGGCGGTTCTATATTAATTCCCGTTTTCTCGCTCGGCAAGCTTCAGGAAATATTGGCAACTCTTTATCTTCAGATGAAAAAAGGAAAGTTAACAGAGACCGATATTTATACCGGCGGCATCGGTAATAAAATAAACAGAGTGTACGATTACAACCGTTATGTTGTAAAGAGGAACGAAACCGAGCTGGTGTTGCATGATATTCCTCAAAAAAGTATTTACGAAATTAAAAACACCGAAGAGCTATTCAAATATCCGGCAATAGTACTTGCATCGAGCGGAATGGTTGTGGAATCGACTATGTCTTACATTTTAGCGAAGCGGTGGCTAAAGCAAAAAGATGCGGCAATCTTTACAGTGGGTTATATGGATGAAAGAACTCCCGGTTATAAAATAGCAAATGCCAGGCGCGGCGATAAAATAAAATTATCGGATAACGAAAAAGAAACGGAAGTAAAATGTGAGATAAAGAAGTTCCGTTTTTCCGCACACTCGAGAAGAGAAGAACTGATGCAAATAATAAACCGGCTGAATCCGGATAACGTAGTACTTGTGCATGGCGATACCGAGGCAATCGACTGGATGGGTTCTTCAATCCTGAAATTGAATAAGGAAAGAAAGGTTTACATATCAGAAACAGGTAAAGAAATATCATTTGCTTAATAAGCAAAACAATTGATATTTTAAAGTGTGTATTTTTTCATTTTTTTGTGGGGGAGAAGGGGAAAGCTGATTTGAACTACATACCAAATAATTGTCTGTGCCGTATAACAGCACAAACCGATAAATATATTTGTGTGGCTTTCCGCAAGGGCAGAAATAAATCACATAAATTGTTTTCAGAAACGATTAAAGAAGGGAGGGAATCATGTCCCGATTAAAAGAAAAATTAGCCGAAAAAATCGAAGGGTGGCGTCCGAGAACTACAAGATTGCTAAAAGAGTACGGCGATGTTAAAGTAGGCGATGTTAAAATTTCGCAGGTGATTGGAGGGGCGAGGGGAGTAAAATGCCTTACAACCGATATTTCGTATCTCGATCCGTTCGAAGGAATCCGTTTCCGTGGTTACACAATTCCCGAAGTATTGGAAAAACTACCAAAAGTTCCCGGCGGCGAAATGCCTTACGTTGAAGGGTTTTTCTATCTTCTTTTAACAGGCGATATACCTGATGATGAAGATGTAAAATCAGTTGCCGAAGAATTCAACAAACGTCAGCACGTTCCGGATTATGTGTTCGATGTTATCCGCGCCTTGCCGAAGGATACTCATCCGATGGTTATGTTTTCGTCGGCAATTCTTTCGATGGAACGCGAATCGGAATTTGTAAAAGAGTACAATGCCGGAATGAGCAAGATGGATTACTGGAAACCGACTTACGAAGATGCTCTTAATCTTCTTTCGAAGTTGGGAAGAATTGCTTCGTTTATCTATCGCTATAAATATAAAGACGGCGATATAATCGAAGCAGATACATCACTCGACTTCGGCGGAAACTTTGCTCACATGATGGGCATCGGCAAACCGTACGATGATGTTGCAAGATTGTACTTCCTGCTTCACAGCGACCACGAAAGCGGTAACGTAAGTGCTCATACCGGACATCTTGTTGCAAGTGCTCTTTCCGATGTTTACTATGCAATCTCTGCAATGATAGACGGACTTGCAGGTCCGCTGCACGGATTGGCAAACCAGGAAGTGCTCCGCTGGATACAGGGCGTTATGGACAAGATGGGCGGTAAAATTCCAACCGAAGAAGAAATGAAAAAGTTCGTTTGGGATACGCTCAATTCCGGTCAGGTTATTCCCGGGTTCGGTCATGCTGTTTTAAGAAAGACCGATCCGAGATACATGGCGCAAAGGGAATTCTGCTTGAAGCACTTACCCGACGATCCTATTTTCAAATATGTAGATATGCTTTACAAAGTTGTTCCTCCTATTCTACAGGAACAAGGCAAAGCAAAAAATCCGTGGCCAAATGTTGATGCACAGTCAGGTGTAATCCAATGGTACTATGGATTGAAAGAATATGATTTCTACACCGTGCTGTTTGGTGTGGGAAGAGCATTCGGTGTGCTTGCCAACATTATTTGGGATCGCGGTCTCGGTTACCCGATAGAAAGACCAAAATCAATTACAACTGCTATGATGGAAGAGATAGCAGGAATAAAGAACTAATTTATCATTTCGCTAATCCCTTTCTATGAGAGCGGCAGCAGAGCCGCTCTTTTTTTTATATTGATTGAATCTTCAACATAAAAATTGAATCAAATGTAAAACGATTCGGAAAAATTATAATTCTTTTTACAGGAGATAAAATTTGAAAAAGTCGATTTTATTTTTAGTGCTTTTATTGTTTGCCGCATGGAGCTGCGGACCGAAAGAAACCCACGACGATTTAAACTGGACAACCGACCTCGGCAAAGCAATTCAGCTTGCAAAGAAGGAACACAAAGCAGTGCTTGTAAACTTTACCGGCTCCGATTGGTGTAAGTGGTGCTTTAAGTTGAGTGATGAGGTTTTCTCACAGGATGAGTTTAAAGAATATGCAGACGAAAATCTTATTTTAGTTAAGGTCGATTTCCCGGAACACAAACCGCAGTCGAACCAAACCAAAATGTACAATCAGGCACTAGCACAAAAGTTTGGTGTGCAGGGTTTTCCGACTATCATCATAATTAATGACAAAGGCAAGGTAGTTGCCAAAACCGGTTACCAACCGGGCGGTCCGATAAATTATATCAATCATATTAAATCGTTTTTGGGCGGTTAAATTCTTCAATATTATTTAGGTATAGTCCTTTTGATGTCCACAATCTGTTTCGAAAATGATTGATAGGACTCGTTTTATTTGTTGCATTTATTTCTGAGATATATTATGTTCTTTGTGTAAAATATTTTTCCGATTTATATCGGGGCAAATTATGAAACTGGGAGATTTTTTTACCCCCACCCCCGCAAAGTTTGGGGCAGGATTATTTTTAATAGCTTTTTGTTTTGGTGAGGAATGGGGGTAATAATGCTAAAAATATTTTATAACCGGTTTACTTCGCTAATAAAATTATACTATTGCCGTGCATATTCTATCCGCAAAGTAAAGTTTAACATCCCACTAATTAATTTCATACCTTTTTATTACCTAACTAATTATTTACCGTTATGAAAAAGCTAATGCTTTTAATTTTAATTATTACTTTTATTCTTTCCTGCAACACAACAGAGCCGCCTCAGCCGGAAAAAACAATAAAGCTTGAGCTTGAAGACGCATCCAGTATTGAAGCGTGGATAAAAATAACCACCTCCAACTTCCAATTTCCAACAACCGTTACATTAAAGAAAAACAATGTTGTAGAACAGACTATCAGTCTGTTAACGCAAGAC